>CAIWTC010000470.1 GCA_903915485.1 uncultured Ignavibacteriales bacterium
AAAGATAAAACAGTACTAAGAGCAGTTTCCCAGGTTGAAAGACATAAATTTGTTGCCCCAAGCATGCAATTTCATGCGTATAAAGATACAGCACTTCCAATTGGCAAAGGTCAAACAATTTCTCAGCCATATACAGTTGCCTTCATGACAGAAAAACTGATGTGCAAAAAAGGCGACAGAGTTTTAGAAATTGGAACCGGCTCAGGTTATCAGGCAGCAATTCTTTGCGCCATGGGAATTCAGGTTTATACAATTGAACGGCACTATGAACTTTATGAAACAGCAGTTAAATTATTTGAGAAGCTAAACATTCCCGCACTTGTCCGTTGTGCTGACGGTACCATCGGATGGAATGACTATGCTCCTTATAAAGGTATTATCGTCACTGCAGGCTCCCCTTCAATACCTCAATCATTGAAGAATCAACTTGCAATTGGCGGAAGACTTATTGTTCCGGTCGGTGATAAGAGCGGTCAAGCAATGAATATTATCACCCGCGACAGCGAAGTAACATTTACAACAGAGATTGTGACTGACTTTGCTTTTGTACCACTAATAGGACGCGAAGGATGGAAAACAGAGTAATAATTATCCTGGGCCCAACAGCTTCAGGGAAAACAGATTTAGCATTTGAACTTGCACAGAAACTGAATACTGAAATCATATCAGCAGACAGCAGGCAAGTTTATAAACGCATAGATATTGGTGCAGCCAAGCCGCCCGCAGAATATCTTGAATTAGTTAAACACTGGTTCATCAACTCAATTGAGTTGGATGAAGCTTTTGATGCAGGTATGTTTGAATCTCAGTCTAAAGTAATAATAGATAACCTGCATTCGCAAAACAAGATTCCTATTGTTTGCGGGGGCTCAGGGCTTTATATTCAAGCCCTTACTGACGGAATAATAGACATCCCCCCTGATGAAAGATACCGAAAGGAACTTCACCGGTTATTGAATGAAAGTGGCCCGGAGTGTTTACTGCAAAGACTTCAAAAAGTTGACCCCGTGTCAGCACAGTCGATGATTCCACAAAACTATAAGCGCATCATAAGAGCATTGGAAGTTTTTCATCTTACCGGTAAGCCGATTTCCGAAATACATGATGAACAGACAAAATCCAACAAATACGACTTTCACATGTTTGGAATTAATTGGGCGCGCGAAATACTATATGATAGAATCAACCACCGGATAAATAAAATGCTTGATAATGGTCTGATTGAAGAAGTAGAAAATATCTTAGCACTTGGCTACTCTTCAAAATTAAATTCGTTAAACACTGTCGGGTACAAAGAAATCATCTCCTTTCTAAAGCGTGAAATAACTTTTGATATGGCGACACACCTGATAAAAAGAAACTCAAGGCATTATGCAAAACGGCAGATGACATGGTTTAATAAAAACCCGCTCATCCAATGGCATAATATTTCTTCATCAGATGAATATTCTGCTATAGCTAATCTTGTGTATAGCGATTTGGGATTATCCGAATAACTAAGCGTATTTCCTAAGGCGGAATGTGTTATTTTTGTGCTTATTGAATTATAATCATATCAGTCAAATTGAATATATTGTAGCTTAAGATTTTAAAATTTATTTGCAATAATACAGAACTATTACGGAAGGTATTCGCTAACGAATTAAACCTGTCAAAAGACTGCTTCCGATTGAAAGAAAGAAATATTACATGTACGAAGACCAATTAAGAAAATTGACCTCACTTACCTCCCGGAACGATAGTTTACGGGGGTATCTTTAAATTAGATGACAAGTTAAACCGCATCGCCGCTCTTGCTGCATTCACAGAAGCAGATGGATTTTGGAATGACCAAAAAGGCGCACAAAAAATTCTTCAGGAAATTAAATCTTTACAGACATGGGTAAATTTTTGGAAAGTACTTGAAGAAAAACGCGTCAATGTTTCTGAGATTATTGAATTAGCTGAATCCGAAAAAGACGAGTCTTTCCTGCCGGAAGTTGAAACTGAATTAACCGACCTTGAAAAAGGAATTGATGACCTTGAATTCAAGAACATGCTTAGCGGAAAAGATGATGGTCGAAATGCAATTTTAACTATTCACTCAGGTGCAGGCGGAACTGAAGCACAGGACTGGGCAGATATGCTAATGCGAATGTACATCAGGTGGGGTGAACGCAACGGGTACACTGTAACCATTGTTGATTTACTCGAGGGTGACGGCGCCGGAATAAAAAGCGCAACCATGGAAATTACAGGTGATTTTGTTTTCGGTTACTTAAAAGCCGAAATTGGAGTACACCGGTTAGTACGCATATCCCCTTTCGATTCCAACAAGAGAAGACATACATCTTTTGCTTCCGTATATGTAATCCCCGAGATTGATGATGAAATAGAAATAGAGATTAATCTATCTGACTTAAGAATTGATACTTACCGTGCAGGCGGAAAAGGCGGACAGAATGTTAACAAAGTTGAAACCGCCGTTCGAATAACTCACATACCTTCAGGATTAGTCGCTGCGTGTCAGTCAGAGCGCTCACAGATACAAAACAAGACAAACGCAATGAAACTACTCAAATCCAAAATGTATCAGGCCGAACGAGAAAGACAAGCGGCTGAGTTGGACGAAATCGAAAAGACAAAAATGAAAATTGAATGGGGCAGCCAAATCAGGTCATATGTATTCCATCCTTATAATATGGTTAAAGACCACAGAACAGATGTTGAAACTTCAAACACACAAGCCGTAATGGATGGAGAAATAGATGAATTTATTAAATCATTTCTATTAAGATATTCAGGAGTCTAAAAATGGCAACTAAGAAATATATTTCAGGAAGCGTTTTAGTAAGAGAGGGAGAGCGATCTAATGTTATATTTATTTTATTGTCAGGTTGCATAGGAGTTTTCAAAGGAGCAATGAAAATCAGCGAGTTTTCAGAAAAGGGTGTTGTACTCGGTGAAATGAGTTCTATCCTCGGAGAAAAACGCACGGCAACACTTAAAGCTATTGAAGACAGTTTCGTTATTGAATTAAGCACGGGAGTTGACCAACTCATATCTGAATATCCTGATATCACTAAAAAGATTATGGTTAATCTGGCCCAAAGATTAAAAAAAACCACTCAAGAATATTGGCTGCTTGCAACAGAAGTTAATCAGCAGCAAATCTCACAAATTAAGGAAGAAGAAAAATGAAATTTTTAACAGAGTATTTATGGTTCAACACGAAGAACCATCGCGAATATATCAACATCACTCCGGAAGTAGAAAAGATTGTTAAGAAGAGCGGCATTTCAGAAGGAATGGTCCTCGTCTCCGCGATGCATATAACTGCAGGAGTTTTCGTCAACGATGCCGAGATGAATTTAATAGAAGATATTGACACATGGCTGGAAGAGATGGCCCCTTATAAGAAGGAATATAAACACCATCTAACAGGAGAAGACAACGGTGATGCCCACCTTAAGAGTCTTATTATCCAGCACGAAGTTATCGTTCCCGTAACAAATGGAGAGCTCGACTTTGGTCCATGGCAGCAGGTTTATTATGCTGAGTTCGATGGTCAGCGGCGGAAACGAGTATTGCTCAAAGTTATGGGCGAGTAATTAATATTTTGAAGAGCGTATCTTTTTTTGATTTTACAACTGCCATTCCCGCAAATGCGGGAATGCTTTTTTGTTACAAAATAAACGAGGTGTTTTCAACGACTATAACTTCCTTACGCAGACTCATAGGATAAAATAATTCAATGAATTTCTTAACTGCGAAAAAACTGTTCCTGTTGTCTTTCCTTGCGCTCACGGTAATTCTAAGTGCACAGGATGACCCCAACTATAACAGGTATCTGCTCTCTAAAAACTTTTCACAGCAGGGCGACCATCCAAAAGCCATCGCAATTCTTGAAGACTTAGCAAAGTCATTCCCCGATAATCCTGTTTACATACATGACTTAAACGAAGAATATGTCGCAACAAAAACATATTCTAAATCTTTGCAACTTTTGTTCCCTAAGTTCATCCGCAAC
>CAIWTC010000471.1 GCA_903915485.1 uncultured Ignavibacteriales bacterium
ATAAAATTATTAAAAAATTAATATTTTTGCGAAATCAAAAGCTAAGCCAATTTAAGGGAGCGTCGGTTGGGGAATAATTAATGATTATTTTAGCCGAATTTGGAAAAAATAAGCAGTCAGTTATGATTTGCGTTGAATCTTACAGTTAGCCTTTTAATAAGGTCTGTTAGATAAACAGTAAAAAACATAATCGTGATTATATCAAACACAACCCTATATCTAACGGATACAGCGAAAATACCATTTATAAAAGTGTTTAAGAACAATATAAAAAGGAATAAATATGTTATTGGTTCTTTTCGAATCCGGTATATCCCGCCAAACGAAAAGAGTAAAATAATTGCGTACGGAATACCGGCCAGAACTTTTTTTGATATAGAATATTTTGTAGTCGTGTGGGGTATAGGGTTCCATAAATCAATCATTCGGAACGAAGCAAGATAAACACACCGACCTGGATTATTCCAAATATATTCAAGGGCAGACTTTTTGAAAATACTATCTCTTTCGAGTTCATTTTCTGCTAGTAGAGTATGGTACTGTATTTCCTCAGGTATCGGACAGTCAATTTTTGTGTCAATAGTTGTGTTTTCGTTAAAGCCGATGAAAAGATTATAACTTGCTGCTGTCGAAAGAATGAATCGCCCATGAATGCTTTGGTTATAAAAACCCCACGAGGACAAGATGAGAGTGGGTACGATGAGGATAAATACACCAACATTTAACTTATTTCTTATAAAGGTTTTGCTGAGCAGTACGAAAACGAAATAGGCAAAGGATATCAATAGGAATGTAGGTTTTGTTAATGCACCTGCGGATATAAGGCAGCAGGCTAATATAAGGTCAGAATATTTATAAGATTTTTCAATTTTCAGGAGTAAATAAATAATCCACGAAGAAAGAAATATTAATAAAGACTCAGGATATATAGACAGGGGAATATATATATAGTAGGGGTATAGACTGCAAATAAATGTAAGTAAAAGCCCAAACTTACTGTCTTTCCATTCCTGTCCTAATTTATAAACACCTAATAAAAACAGGGTATGAATACCAATATGTATGATGCGAATCAGAATAAGTCCATTACCGAAAATACTTGTTATGAAATACAAAAAATAAGGATAACCGGGTGAGCGAAATAAGTCATGAGGTTCCGAGCCGTATGAGTGACCGTTTGCCAAAGAATTTGCAATTGAAAGATAATGTGCGGCGTCTGACCACTCAAGTGTGCGAGGGTTCATTAAGAAAAACATAAATGATACTTGTAAGCAAATACCAATGAATAAAATGGTAGAAAGCTTAAAGATATTTGAGTGTATATGTTTGCCCATTATGTATATGTTTGTCTAAAAATATTTACTTATCAAGATAAACAATATTGACTTGACTGCATGAAGCAAAAGTTTGTTCTGCAACCCAAAAATTGAAAAGCAAGAATTTTAAGTTTTTACAATCTAATCAGTGTTCCTGTAACGCCTTTAGTTCTTTGTCGCTTTGTCGCAATCTGTGAGAAATTACCAATGCTAATTTCTCAAAAAACTTTCCTGCAATTTCAGGGTATTTGATAATTAAATCATTAAACCTGGCTCTTGAAAGCACCCAGATTGCAGATTCAGAAGCACAAAAAGCATTTGCTGAACGAATTCCTTTATCCAAGAAGGACATATCTCCAAAAAAGCCGCCTCTTGAAAAAGTTGCCAAATGAAAATGCGAGCCTCCTTCTAGGGGGAGTATAATTTTAACGGTCCCTTTTTTCACGAAATATATTTCGTCGCTTTGGTCGCCTCGCTTGAAAATTACTTCACCAACTTTATAATGCTGCTCTACAAGACAATCAGTAATTGCCTTTATAGCATCAGCGGATAGGGATGAAAATAATTCGATGTCGGCGAGGTCTGTGATTTCCTCTTTATCTGACATCAGAGCATTTTCTTCTAACAGGTTTTCGTCTTCTATCCATTCGAGAGCGGAATCAATTTCATCAAAAAATTTCAGATTATCCGTTTCAATTAAGTCAAGCGTTTCTAAATATTTTTTTACATTCTGTCCCGTTGGCAAACTGAATGGTATGGATGCAAAAACTAAATGCCCATCCTGTTTTTTAATTCTGGCAAGAATTTGCTTTAGCATATTTACCGCAGTAAAATCAACTGACTGTACTCTACTCATGTCGAGGACAATATATTTTGTTCCCTTCAAAAATTTTTCAAGTTCAGTGAAAAGTTGGTCGGTAGTGCCGAAAAATAATTGACCCTGTAATTCAACGACTAAAACATTTTTGCCCTTCGTTTCCAGAATATTCAACTCGGATGAAATCCTGACTTTTTTAGAGAATATTTGATTCCCAAAAACTTTTCTGCGGATAACCGATGAACGGATTTGTTCTCTTAAAAACAATATTATCGCCAACGCGATTCCAACGCCAGCTGCAGTAATCAAACTAAAGACAACCGCTGAAACTATTACTGCAAGTATTACAAAAAAATCGAAGTGGGTTGACTTGTGTTTGAGCAGCGCAAAACTTTTTTTATCTACCATTCTGACTGCAACGACCATCAGGATTCCGGCTAAAGCTGAGAATGGAATCCATGCAATCAGGTTGCCAAGTAAAACTAAGACAAACAAAGCTGTCAAGCCTACAAATATTCCGGACATTTTAGTTTTAGCACCGCTATTAAGATTAACTAAAGTAGCCCCCATTGTGCCTGCACCGGGTATGCCGCAAAATACTGCAGATGCAATATTCCCAAGACCCTGGCCCAATAATTCTTTGTTAGAGTTGTGTCGAGATAAAGTCAAAGCATCCAATACTACGCATGTTTTTAATGTGTCAATTGAAAGTAACACTGCTAAAGTGAAAACGGGGAAAATAAATACTGCGGGTTCATGGAAATTAATGAGACCAATAGAGTTGATTTGCGAATAGAAAATGCCGGTTAAATCAGACAAGCTAACAGCAATAGGTCCGATGATGTAATGATTATCTTTTAGCGAAAGCAGGGAGGGATTGTAAAAACTTAAACAGAAATAAGAACCAATACCTACAAATAGAGAAACAATCGCTGCAGGTACGGCTTTTATTAATCTAGGGGCAAAGAGCATTGTCAATATTGTAACGGAACCTATGATTATGGTTGTTGATTCCCAATTTAAATAGTTGATTACTGAAGCAAAGTTCGGTTTGCCTTTTACTCCTAGATACTTTGGAAGCTGTCCAAAAAATATAAGTACTCCAACACCACTTAGATAGCCTGCGACTACGGGGTATGGAATATATTTTATAAACCTTCCACCACCAAGTTTCCCGGCTGTTATCTGAACTATTCCTGCGAGAAAGGAAACTAATGCAACATATACAGGGATAGCATCTTTCGGAATACCTTTCGAAGTGAGTTCAAGTATAAATACTGATAACACTGCAGCTGCGGGTGCACATGGGGCAGAGACTAACCTTTTTGTCCCTCCAAAAAGAGGGGCGAATAATCCAATTGCAATTGTACCTATTATTCCTCCAATTGCTGCCCTTCCGGAAAACTCCGGACCAAGAGGTGCATATATAATTAATCCG
>CAIWTC010000472.1 GCA_903915485.1 uncultured Ignavibacteriales bacterium
CTATCTCTTTATAATTAAAATAGTTAAGGCAAATCATAATATTTTGCTTCGTGGCGGCAAATAAATCATTTTTATGTAAGTTTAGTAAGATATTGTAGCCGTGCTCCCACAGATTTATAAACATTTTAGCCTTTAATAAAAAAGAGATTTATTCGGAGCATGGTGTGGCATGTCCTAAGGTTAATGTCAGAAATTTATATTTCCGAGTCTATGGAAGCATTAGGAGGTGCCGCAATTGTTCAAAATCCTGACGGTTGTTCAAATTCAAAAACTCGGTTTGGTACTTAGCTGTGTCAAAGGAAATTGTCTTGAAACTATTCTGTTTGAGTAATGTACCCACACTGCAAGAGCGTTTAGAGGCATCTTTTTCTTCTGACTGACTGTCCAATATGAATTTTTCAATTGCCGGAATCAGATTCTTTGAAAATATTCCTATCAGATGCTGGTGAAATCCACCGCCTATTGCATAAATATTCCCGATAGTTTCAGAATACTCCACCATCGCATGAATAATTTCGGTTGAGACTAGCGGGGCATCACAAGGCAAAATGAAAACTTTTTCGCTTTGTGAATGCATTAAGGCTGAATGAATGCCAGCCAAAGGTCCAATATTCTTATAAATATCACTGAGTTTGTCACAGGGAATAAAGCCATAGCATTCAGGCGAGTTAGTAATAATCGTAACTTTCTCAAAACTCAGCTTTAGTTTTTCATAAACCAATTGAATAATTGGAACTGAATTAACCTCCATCAGGGACTTATCCTCCCCCATTCGTGAACTTTTCCCTCCCGCTAAAATTGATGCTTCGATAGAACTATACATTTATCTTGCCAAATCCTTCAGTGTGAATCAAATTTTAATGCATTTTACAGTAGTTCCAGATTCAAGTACAGTAATATCTTCCTCAACTATTATCAGGCATTCAGCATCAGCATAATCAAATAGATTTGCCGAACTTTGCTTTAAGAACGGTTCAACATAAATTTCACCATTTTCAACTAGTACTTTTGCCCTCACGAAATGCCGGTTTTTATCTTCTTTGGAAAATTTTATTTTCATCTTTGCGGAGAAAAATTCATCATTTGTCAGATGGCAAACTCCACAGACAAATGGTTTTATAAATATTTCAAAATTAACTGAGGCTGAAACGGGATTTCCGGGCAGCCCAAAAATAATTTTATTATGTTTTGCTGACTGGTACCTCCCGGCGAAGATAGGTTTCCCGGGCTTTATCCTTACACCATGAAAAACTTCCTCTACTCCGCAAGAGGAAAATACTTCGGGTAGGTAATCATATTTGCCCTTTGAAACAGCACCCGAAGTAATCAATATATCAATTTCTGTGTTCAAGATGCTTTTAATACTGCCATGCAATAATGTAATATCATCAATAATTGCACCGTAATCCACTACTTCACAGCCAATTTGACTAAGTGCAGAATTAAGGAAATAGGAATTAGTCCCCCTTATTTTCCCTTCACTTAAAGGTGCATCAATATCAACTAATTCATCTCCGGTAGTTAGAAGTCCAACTTTAATTTTCCTCTTTACACTAACCTTTTTCTTACCACAGGCTGCTAAAACAGAAATAACCTTTGGAGTAATTTTTTTACCTAATGAAACTACTAACTCCCCCAATTGTTTTTCGCAACCTACCTCACGAATGTTCACTCCGCGTTTTATTTTTACTCCCGGGTTAAGTTTACATGTACTGCCTTCAAGCTCATAATCCTCAAGAGGAATCACTGTATCAGTAAAATCAGGAACTTTTGCACCCGTCATAATTTCAATTGCTGAACTGCTCCCCTCAATTACCATAGGATACTCTTTCCCTGCACCTGCTATACCCAGAATATTCCAAGAGATTATTCCGGCTTCATACCGAATAGCTAGTCCATCCATTGTAGAAGTCCTGAATGAAGGGGAAGGAATATCGGTGTATATATTTTGCGCTAATATTCGCCCTGTTGATTCAGTGATATCAACAACTTCCGCCTCGAGGGAAATCTCTCGCACAAGGTCGTTACATTTTTGCAGTGCTTCTGTGTAAATAATCATATAAGAAAATAATAAATATATTAATTCAATAAAATATTAAACTGTAATTTCGTCATTAAACAAAAAATGGCTGACATAAAATTATTATGTCAGCCAAATATAACCATTAAAACCGATTTTACTAGGCTCTTAAAACCGCAGTAACTTTTTGAGCAGCATCTGCAAGTGAAGAAGCAACTTCAAAAGTAAGTCCGGAAGCAGCAAGCAACTTTCTGGCTTCAGGAGCATTAGTTCCTTCCAACCTAACAACGATCGGCAGTTTAACACTAATCTCTTTAGCCGCATCGATTACACCTTGGGCAACTCTATCGCATCTAACGATACCACCGAAGATATTAATCAAAATTGCTTTTACATTTGGGTCAGATAAGATAATCTTAAACCCGTTAGCAACTGTTTCTTTATTTGCACTACCGCCTACATCAAGGAAGTTTGCAGGTTCACCGCCGGCAAGTTTAATAATATCCATTGTACCCATTGCGAGGCCTGCACCGTTAACCATGCAGCCGACATTGCCATCAAGCTTAATATAGTTCAAATTAAACTTTGAAGCCTCAATTTCGAGTGGATCTTCTTCATCTAAGTCGCGGTATTCTAAAATATCTTTTATGCGATACAGAGCGTTATCATCAAAATTCATTTTTGCGTCGAGTGCGATAACTTCGCCTTCTTTAGTAACAACCAAAGGGTTGATTTCAGCTAAAGATGCATCAATTGCAGCATAAGCTTTGTACAATGCTAAGAAAAATGAAACTGCGTTTTTGTGCTGAAGTCCTGTCAATCCCAACTTAAATGCTAACTCACGGGCTTCATGAGCCTGTAATCCAATAAGAGGGTCGATAAAAACTTTGATGATTTTCTCAGGTGATTCTTCTGCAACTTTTTCGATTTCCATTCCGCCTTCAGTTGAAGCCATAAACACATTACGGAAAGTTGTTCTGTCAAGAGTGATTCCGACATATAATTCTTTGTCTATGTTTACACCCTGCTCAACCAAGAGTCTTTTTACTAATCTGCCTTCAGGTCCGGTTTGATGGGTGACTAATGTCATTCCCAAAATTTGGGAAGCAACTTCCCTAACTTCTTTAAGTGAACGGGCAAGTTTTACCCCACCGCCTTTACCTCTTCCGCCTGCATGTATCTGGGCTTTGACAACCCATATATTTCCCTTTACAACATCCTTAGCGACTGACACAGCCTCATCCACACTAAAAGCCACCTGGCCTTTAGGTGTAGGAACATTATATTTTCTCAAAATTTCTTTTGCTTGATACTCATGAATTTTCATTGAATTTTCCTATTTTATTTTTTCGCTCATTAATTTTGCTTGTGTAAATAACAACAAATAATCTCTTCCGCCTGCTTTTGAATCAGTTCCTGACATATTGAAACCTCCGAAAGGATGCACTCCAACTAATGCACCTGTACACTTTCTATTGAAGTAAAGATTTCCGATTAGTAACTCTTTACGGGCTTTTTCAAGCTTAGCTTTATTGTTTGTATAAACAGCACCGGTTAGACCAAACTTAGTGTTGTTTGCAATTTTCAGTGACTCATCAAAATTATTTGATTTAATTACAGCAAGAACTGGACCAAATATTTCTTCTTGGGAAATCTTATCCATCGGTTTGATATCAATAAAAACTGTAGGCTCCAAATAAAAGCCGTTCCCTTCTGCTTTGTTTCCTCCGGTCAGAAGTTTTCCTTCCTTGCGGCCGAACTCCATGTATTCAAGAATACCATTTCGCTGATTATCGCCAATGACAGGACCGACTGAAAAATTATCCTCAGCGGGGCCAACCTTTAGTGCTTCAACTTTAACTTTTAGCTTTTGTACAAACTCTTTGTAAATACTCTTATCAACGATAGCACGGGAACAGGCTGAACACTTCTGCCCTTGAAATCCGAAGGCTGCTGCGACAACGGCTGTAGCTGCTTCTTCAACATCACACTCGGAATCAATAACCATACTATCTTTTCCACCCATTTCTGCAATCACTCTCTTGAGCCAAATCTGACCCGGCTGAACTTTAGCTGCTAATTCATTAATATGAATTCCAACTTCCATTGAACCTGTGAATGAGATAAATCTTGTTTTAGGATGCGCAACTAATGTGTCACCAACTTCGCCGCCTGAACCGGGGACAAAATTTAGAACACCTTTCGGCAGACCTGCCTGCTGCATAATTTCAAAAAACAACTGTCCCATCATCGGTGTATCGCTAGATGGTTTCAATACAACTGTATTGCCTGACACCATTGCAGCAGATGACATACCGATAAGTATTGCAAATGGGAAATTCCACGGCGGGATGACGGCGCCTACACCAAGCGGAATATAGACAAGTTCATTCTTTTCACCTTTCAGTGGCGTAACAGGCTGCTTGCCTGCATATCGAAGTGCTTCACGGCCGTAAAACTCAAGGAAATCAATAGCTTCTGCAGTGTCCGCATCAGCTTCAGCAAAGTTTTTACCTGCCTCTAAAATCATATATGCGTTTACTTCGAAGCGGCGTTCCTTTATTATTGCCGAAGCCTTAAAAAGATAATTTGCACGCTCATCAACAGGAGTGTATTTCCATGTATCAAATGTTTTGTTCGCTGATTCAACAGCAAGGTTCACAAGGTCAATAGTGCCTTTGTAAAAACTTGCAATCACTTCATCTTTGTTGGAAGGGTTTATTGAAGTAAAAGTTTTTTCTGTTTTATACTTCTTTCCGTTGATAACTATCTCATAAGTTCTGCCTAATTTTTTTCGAACTAATGCAATCGCAGCTTTCTGCTTATCGTAATTTATTTTTTTTGAAAAATCCAGTAACGGTTCATTTCGAAAGACACCCGGTCTTTTATTAATATCTGACATTAAAACTCCATTTAGAAAATTATTCTTTAGTTAAAGTTAAAAGTTTTTTGCCTCATAACAAAAATGTTAGCTAATGTTTTAGAATATATTTTTGATTTTCTATTCCACCATTTCTGAATGCGGCTGAACATTAACAGCATTCTGAGTATTTTTTAGAACGAAAACAAAACTCAATAACATAAAAATTGAAGCGGCAATTTGAAATGAACCCCTGAAACCCGCAACGGATAGAAGGAATCCCGCAGAGACAGGCCCCACAAAATTCCCAAGCGTTTGGAATGAAGAACTTATCCCAACTATTCCCCCATTCTTTGATTTATCGACATC
>CAIWTC010000473.1 GCA_903915485.1 uncultured Ignavibacteriales bacterium
TGATTCTCTAATGCGAAAATTATTTCCTTAACCTGATTATCCTGAACCAAGTTGTCAAAATTTGATAGATTACCTAAAATAGGTAAATCCTTAATTTCTTTTATTTCGGATTCTTTCTCTTCGAGGTCAACAAATCCGATGATGTCCAAGCCCAAACCGCGGTGGTCCTTGATTTCAATATAAATATCTTTTGCCTGTTTCCCAGTTCCCATTATCAAAGTATTCTTTCTGCCGAATCCCTTGATTAATAAGTATCTTTGGATAAAACGGATGAATAATCTGCCTATCGAAGAAAAACCATAAAGCAGTCCCCAATAAATTAATATAAGTGACCTATTGATAGGGTATGCTTTTGAATTTGGTTCAGAGGAGTTATCGTCAAAAAAGATTAAAAAGAATAAAATAATCACACCATAAAAGGTGACCTTAAATAAGGTGGATAACTCATCAAATCTTGAGCGGGCAAACCAAGGTTGATAGAGTCCGATAAAAACATAAATTGATAGCCAAAACATATAAACGATTAACATAGGGCTCCAAAATGCAGGTTCTCCCAGCATATCGAACCACCCGCTGTACACTCTAATGGAATAGAATACCAGCCATGTTAAGTTTATCGAAATAAAATCCGAAAAAAATAGGAATAATTTTTCTTTGCGTTTGTTCATTATGTATGTTTTTTTACCGTCTCAATAAAAAGAATTTGTGTATTTTAAATACTTATCTAAATATAATCTTGAAAAATAGGAATTTTTTTTAACTCAATGAATTTTAATTTCAATTATTATTGTTCTCTACTGGTCAATAAACAGCTAAATTAACCTTTTTAAGTCAATAATTTAATAAATCCTTATATTTTTACTCTTAATTTTGAAACAATTATTCACAAACAGATTCAGCGGTCTTAGCTCAATTGCATGTTATCCGGCAGCAACAGTATTGCTGTTGTTGTTTATATGTCAAAACGCGCCTCTGTTTGGGCAAAATAAATCCTTAATTCCTACCGATTCTCTTAAGACCGAACTCAAGACAGCAGATTCACTTTCTCAGACTAAAAAGAAATCAGATATTGATTCGGTTGTGTATTCAAAGTCAAATGATTCATTGTTCTTCTATGTTAAAGAGAAGAAGATGGATTTATTCGGTGGGGGAGAGTTAAGATACAAGGAGACAAATTTGAAAGCAGGGGACATTAGAGTTGATTTTACAACTAACAATGTTGATGCAAAAGGCGTTTATAAAGATTCAACATCAAAAACTGCGATTGAAACGCCGATTTTAGTTGACAAGGGTGAAGAGTATCAAGGTAGTAAGATGAAATTTAATTTTAAGACATCAAAGGGGTTTATCACATTTGCTTCAACAAAAAATAAGGGAGACGAGTCCGCCTACGCAGGTGCAAAGATTAATAAAATTGACAAAAAAACATTCTTTGTCGAAAATGGAATTTACACTACCTGTGATGCCAAAGATCCTCACTATTGTTTTCTTGGTTCAGAGATGAAAGTCATTCAGAAGGAGCAAATGGTTGGTAAATGGGTGTGGCTAACATTCGGAGGTGTTCCGTTTCCAATTCCACTTCCGTTCGTGGTGGTTCCGTTGGAATCAGGGCGCAGGTCGGGGTTGATTCCTCCTGCCTATGGAGAGAGCGGTCAGTATGGAAGATACTTCTCGCACATCGGATATTTCTGGGCTATCAGCGACCTGATGGATTTATCACTTACTTCAGATTATTATACTAAAGGCGGATACGGTTTACAGAGCAGATACCGCTACGCAAGCAGGTATAACTTTAACGGATATCTCGAGGGAAGCTACAGCGATTTACATGAAAATGAAAAGACGGACCCTGACAGGATAGAACAAAAAAACTGGAGATTCAGAATCAGGCATGACCAAACTATTACGCCATCATCGAGTTTTAATGCAAACCTTGAGTTTTCAACGAGTAATTTTTTCCGTCAGAACTCTACTAACTATGACCAGTTATTGCAGAATGATATTAATTCAGGTGCGTCATATTTAACAAGTTGGGAAGAAACCGGAACTAGTCTTTCATTAAATTATAGCCGCACACAAAATTTAAGCTCAGGTAATATCTCGGAAACTCTTCCGTCGATATATTTCACCAAGTCAACATTTTATCCATTTCGTTCTAACTCATCATATGGCAACGAAAGTTGGTATGAACTTTTGGGAATATCGTATAACTCCTCTTTGCTGAACCAACGGAATAAAGTCAAGGGCAACTTAGCAATTCGCGGAGGAGCGCAACATTCATTGGGATTTAGCTTCACACCAAAAGTGGGAGTCGTAAATGTCACCCCCTCATTTAGTTATAGGGAACTGTGGTATAACAAGCGGGTGGTGAAAAAGGTTTTGAAGGGATATACCGGAAATGATACAGTTGTTACGGATGATTCACATGAATTAAGTTTTGTTCGGACATACAGCATGGGTGTCGGTGGTTCGACAAGGATTTACGGAATTGTTCAACCTCAAATGTTTGGTGTTGCGGCGATAAGGCATATTATGTCACCATCTTTATCCTATAACTTCACTCCTGATTTTTCTAAAGATAAATGGAAGTATTACGATCACTATACATTGTCAAACGGGACAGTTGTAAAATATAATAAATTTGAGCGGGAAGTTTATGGTGGCGCATCTGCGAGTGAGAGTCAGTCGATGAACTTCCGCATGGACAACTTATTTGAGCTTAAGACAATGGTTGACCCCAGAGATACTACTTCGAAAGAAAAGAAGATTCAATTGATGAATGTATCGGGCGATTTATCATATAACTTCAAAGCGCCTGAACAGAAATTTTCTGATGTGAATTTAGGTTACAGGACACAGATAGGAAGTTTGTTCAATCTTTCGGGCGGTTCTACTTATTCACTTTATGATTATGATACTACGGGGAAGGCAATTAATTCTTTCTTATATAATAATCGCCATGAACTTATGCGAATGAAGTCATTTAATTTCAGTGCTTCATTTAACTATTCGGCAGAGAGAGTCCAAACGGAATCAGGCGAGCAGCAGGCACCTAATGAATATTTTACAGATGACGGAATGATTCAGGACAGGTCAACCTATAAAGGTTTGTTCGATAAGGTAACTGCAGATTTTTCAATACCGTGGACGATAGGATTGAATTATAATTATTCATTATATAAACCTACTCCGTTTACAACATCGATTAACTCTACGATAAACGGAAGTTTGAATTTCAATTTAACACCAAAATGGAAGTTCTCGGTCAGCGGAAGTTATGATATCCGTAATAAACAGGTTGCCGCCCCTCAAGTTGTTATAACGAGAGACCTGCACTGTTGGATTATGAATTTCACATGGCATCCAATTGGGCAATATACCGGATACAGATTTGAAATTAGAGTGAAAGCGCCACAATTACAGGATTTGAAGATTACAAAGTCTGAAAATATCTTTAGCGGAAGACAATAACTACAAATTATTTATTTCATATATTTAAGTATTATTTAATCAAAGTTAGAGAATTCGTTTAGTGTTAGAGAGATTTGAAAGTATAAGTGAAATGTTAAATAA
>CAIWTC010000474.1 GCA_903915485.1 uncultured Ignavibacteriales bacterium
GAAAATGATATAAAATATTTAATGGAGTTTATAACTCCTGAAAAAAGCGAGACTTATTCCAAACTTATTCTCAATTTGAGTGACAAACATGCTGCTAACGACTTACTAATTCATATTTCAGAATCCTATTCCGACAGACATATCAAGTATGCACTTGCTATGTCATATGAAGGAACTGAACAGCATGAAAAAGCATTACTTCACTTGGAAGAAATACTTACTGAAAATGATTTTGATTTTTCTGTGCTTCTTCAATGCATCTCGCTAACGATTAGGATGGGGTTATTCGAAAAATCCTTTACCCTTATCAGTTCGGCAGAAAAGCATGTATCCCCCGATTCGGATAATTATAAAATCCTAAGCAGCGTTAAAACAAAAATATTTTCGTTGATAGACCAAACGGTTCATAGCAAATAGCTTTATGGCAGAAACATTACCTACTCTTTCAAGGGCTATTCAGTTTCATCAAAATAATTGCTTTGATGTGGCAGCAGAATTGTATAAGTCATTACTATTTGATGAACCCGCAAATGCTAAAGCCTTACAACTTTTTGGTACACTTAAATATCAAACGGGACAAATAACCGAGGCGCTTGAACTCTTATATAAATCGCTAACCTTTAATCCAATTAATGCAGAGGCTTTGAACATTCTTGGATTAATTCATGAGTCTATAAATGCCCCTGAAAAAGCTAAACAATATTACTTATCTGCTCTGGAAATTGAACCCTCAAAACTTTCAGTGAAATCTAATTTAGGAGTCTTATACACTAAATTAGGAGACCCTGAGTCTGCAGTTCAACTATTGACATCAGTTTTTACTGAAGACAATAATTCACCGGACTCTGCCTACAATCTGGCGTTATGCTTTCAGAAAATGGATAAAGATGAAGAAGCAACAAAACTTTATCATTTAGTACTTTCTTTAGAGCCTAATCATGCGAGTGCATTAAATAATTTAGGAATCATTAGCAGAAAATCAAATGATTTTGTGAGTGCGGAAAAATACTTGATTTCAGCGCTAAGGATTGACTCTGCTAATACGGAAGCAAAGTATACACTTTCAGCACTTTACACAGAAACAGGCAGATTGAACGAGGCTGAATCACTACTTTTTGAAGTATTGAGCGATAAACCGGACCATTATGATGCATGGATAACGCTGGGTGAAATCAAATTCAGAGAGTTCCAGTTTGATAAAGCAATTGAAATATTTACGAAATCATTTCAAATTGATAAAAACAGATGGGACGCACCTTTTAATATTGGCGTAGCATATCAGGAAATGGGCGAACCGGAAAGCTCACTTCTATTTCTAAATCAAGCCATAGCGCTTGCATCGGATAATTATAATGTTCATCTGGCTTTAGCTGAAATATTGTTCACCCTGAAGAATTTCTCTGAAGGATGGACCGAATATGAGTATAGACTAGAGCATCCAATATTTTTAGAAAGAAATTTCACGATTCCAAAATGGAACGGCGAACCTCTCTTGGGGAAATCTATATTCATATTTGAGGAACAGGGTTCCGGAGATACTTTTCAATATCTTCGTTACCTTAGATTTCTGAAGGAAGCAGGAGCAAAAATAATATTCCAGGCTAAGTCGCACCACCATAGACTCCTTGTAAACCATAAGGATATTGATTTACTAATAGATTCAGATACAATCCCCGATTTTGAAATAATAGATTTCTATTCTCCCCTGCTAAGCATTCCCCGTTTTATTTGGGAAGCACAACAACAAGCGACCTCTTTAGTGCCTTATATAAATACCTCAAGTATTACTTCCGACATAGCCGGCAGCATCAACTTCAATACATCAAAAATGAAAATCGGCATATCCTGGTGTGGAAATACTTATTCGAAAGTAAATAAAAAGAGACATTGCACCCTATCTGATATTTTGCCGTTATTAAATATCAAAGGAGTCCAATTTTATAGTCTTCAAGTCGGAACTCCCGCAGACGAATTAAAATTGCTGGATAATTCAATTGAAATAATCGATGCTTCAAAAGTTATTAATGACTATGCCGATACTGCTGAAATAATTGCTAACATGGATTTAGTAATTACTATTGACTCCTCAATTGCTCACCTCGCAGGAGCAATGGGGAAGAAAACTTTTTTAATGCTTGCGAAGGTACCTGATTGGCGATGGATTCAAAACTCATCAAAATCCGAATGGTATCCGAACACTACACTATTCCCGCAGGATGAATATGGAGACTGGTCAGGTGCTGTTCAAAAAGTAAAAGAAGAAATACTTACTCAATATTTTCCAGGGACTCAAACTGAAGGTTCAAGATTAACATTTGCACTTACTAAAGGCGAGAACTTTGGATGGGGAGTCTGCAGCAAATACTTAATAAAGGAAGCAGAAAAAATTATTCCTCTGAATATTTATTATTCGGATTTGGATGATGGCAAACATAAAGATTATTCTTCAGCAACAATATTCCACGCGCTTGAAGGAACTTCCCTCAAACCATTTGCATCAATCAGAGGCAAGCACAACATAGGATATACTTTTTTTGAAAATCTATTGTCTGAAGATTCTCAGGCTAATTCAAAAGAACTGGATTTAGTCTTGGCAGGCTCAACATGGAATTACACTCAACTGCTTGAAAAAGGAATAACCAATGCGGGAGTTTTAATTCAAGGAATTGACCCGGATATTTTCTATAAACTGCCCCACAACCAGAATCCGGAATTATTCACAATATTCTCCGGAGGTAAGTTTGAATACCGCAAAGGACAGGACTTAGTCCTTAAAGCAATTGCTATTTTACAGAAAAAATATCCAAACATTTTCTTAATCAATGCATGGTATAACTTTTGGCAAGGTTCGATGCAATCGATGAGTGCTTCTAAGCATATTTCGTGCAACCTGCGTGGTGAAACTTGGCAAGATATGATGCAAAATATTTACATCGACAATGGAATTGATATTGAACGCGTGATTACATTACCTATAACAAACAATACCGAACTTCCTTCGATATATGCTATGACAGACCTGGGACTATTTCCTAACCGCTGTGAGGGCGGGACAAATCTTGTTTTAATGGAATATATGGCTTGCGGTAAACCTGTAATTGCATCCTTTAACACAGGTCATAAAGATATTTTGACAGTTGAGAATTCAATCCCATTACTGTCACAAACCCCTTTTCAACTTCAGACAATAGATAAAATCCCCATCGCGAACTGGTATGAACCTTCGCTTGATGAGATAGTCGCTAAAATCGAATTAGCATATCATAACCGAGATGCAATTAAACAAATCGGGAACAATGCTGCTGAATATATGAAGGGATTAACTTGGGAGAAAAGTGCGTCTAATCTAATTGAGATGCTTAGACAGTTAGGGTTTATTAACTAAATTAATTTGTTTTATAGATTCGTTTAAATTTTTTCTTTCCTCTTTTGATGCATTGTTATCAATCACAACCCTCAATACTGAAATACCTTTATACTCTATTTGCGAGGTAAAGAGTTTTTCGAATTTCGGGATTGAAGTAGCCTCATAATAATTTATGCCATATGCTTTTACAAGACTCTTAATATTTAAGCCCTGCGGTGCAATAAAATATTGTTGATTTAGAGATGAATATTTCGAACTAGGTAAATATTCAAATATTCGTCCGCCGTCGTTATCAAGCAACACTATCAACAAGTTCAACGATTTTTGAACTGCCGTACCTAACGCGGAGATATCATATAAGAATGACAAATCGCCAATTACTAAAACTGTTTTATCCTTTGAC
>CAIWTC010000475.1 GCA_903915485.1 uncultured Ignavibacteriales bacterium
AAAGCTAATCTTTCCTTAAGGGTTATCATACTTGAATTGGGGAGTAAATCAACAGTATAAATATTCATAAAACTGTAATTATGATGGGCGATTATATCTCAACAACCTACCCAAATGTTATATTTAAGCCCCTTAATTGTGCGTGCTCTTAAATCATATTCTAATAATTGACAATAATACAAAATTATTCTTCTCAAGTGTGAGAGAGGGGATAAAACAGCTATTGAAATGCTTAACAGTTGACAACATTTACAATTTGGCACTTTTTTTGCTGATACTCAAACATTGTTAACTTAAATTAAGGAATAACCCAGATGAAAAATATTCTCACTTACATTCTGTTTTTATTTATGATTGTTGCCCTTTATGGAGCAGCATTTGCCTCTGCAGCTGACGAACCAGCAGGAAAAAAAGTTTTTGTTGATTCGAAATGCGGAGCATGTCACGCAGTTTCTTCAGCAAAGTTAGAGACCAAATCTAAAAAACCGGCTTCTGACCTCTCCTCTGTAGGAGCAACAAAAAAAGCTGATTTTATCAACAAGCTTTTATCGGGACAAGAAAAAATTGACGGTAAAGCACATAAAAAATTTACCGGTTCAAACGAAGATTTGAAAAAATTAGTTGATTGGCTCGGAACGCTCAAAGCAAAAAAATAATCACAAAAATAATCTAAGAGAATTAATTCCACTATGGCAGTTTTGACAAATATTTTCAAAAACCAATTTATAAGAGCAAAGAGTTTATACTCTTTGTTTTTTATTATAGCACTTTTATTTGCCCCCAAAATTTTGGCACAAAGCAATGATGATTGTTTAAGCTGCCATAGCGATGAAACTCTGACGATGGACCGGAAGAATAAACCAGTTAAACTTTTTGTGGATGACAAAATTTTAGCTGCATCGGTTCATAAAAAGGCCACTTGTATTTCTTGTCATGCAGGTTTTGATGCGGGAAATATCCCTCACAAAGAAAAAATCACACCTATTAACTGCATGTCATGCCATAGAGATGCTCCTTCAAAACACCTTTTCCATCCTCAGATGGCCAAGACTAAAGGCATGGTGTTGGATGCGTCAACGGACTGTAAAGGATGTCATGGCAGACACGATGCAAAACGCATTGTTCTGGATCCTGGTTCAAGCTCACCCATTTGTACAAATTGCCATCAGAAACAGACTCAGGATTTTGCAAAATCAACTCATTATTTCGAGCGTGCAAAAGGGAAGTCGGAAGCACCTAGCTGCCTTAATTGCCACTCACAGCAGATTACTACTATTGGATTTGACGGCGATGTCTTGCGTGCTAAAAGAGCTCAGGAAAAATTATGTTTAAGCTGTCATCTTGACGACCCTTTAGTAAAGAGCAAGTTTTCATCCAACAAAAATTTTATTGCTGATTATGACCAAAGTGTTCATGGGAAAGCAATTAAAGCAGGCAACGCAAGTGCTCCAACCTGTGTTGATTGCCACGGCATCCATGCAATCACCGGCCCTGAAGATAAAAATTCAAGCATTGCTAAAATGAACATTCCCGCAACATGCGGAAAATGCCATTCGAAAATTGCACAGGAATATCGCGAAAGTGTTCACGGACTTGCAGTTGCAAAAGGCAGTATTGACGCACCTGTTTGTACCGATTGCCACGGTGAACACAATATCCTCAGACACACCGACCCGAGTGCTGCTGTTTCGTTTAAGAATGTTTCGGAAATGATATGCGCTAAATGTCATAGTTCCCTAAAACTTTCAGAAAAATATGGAATGAACGCTAACCGCGTGCAGACTTTCCAGGATTCTTACCACGGTCTTGCATTAAAAGGCGGTGCGGCAACTGTTGCAAATTGTGGAAGTTGTCACGGTATTCATAATATCAAGTCATCCACTGACCCTACATCGTCAATTAACAAGAAGAATCTTGTAAAGACTTGCGGTAAATGTCACCCCGGTGCAAATGAAAATTTTTCAGTTGGTTCCGTGCATGTTTCTGTCAACCAAAAAGACGAACCAATATTGTATATCATTACAACAATTTATCTTATTTTAATTGCAGTTACAATCGGCGGAATGTTTTTCCATAACGGTATTGACTTCCTCAAAAAAGCTAAACTGAAAAAAATGCGTCAGCGCGGACTGATAGAATATCATCATCCGGGAAGGTCTTTATACCTTAGAATGACTCTTGGTGAAAGACTCCAGCATGTTAGTTTAATGTTGAGTTTCTTCGCGTTGGTGTTTACAGGGTTTATGCTCAGATTCCCTGAAACTTGGTGGGTAAGTCACATTAGAGATTTCCTCCCTTCAGCTTTTATTTATAGAAGCATCATCCACCGTGTGGCTGCAGTTATAATGGTTGCTGCAAGTTTGTACCATGTTTTTTATGTTACCTTCACAGTGAGAGGCAGACAGTTGATTTTTGATTTGCTGCCAAGATTGCAGGATGCAAAAGATATGGCGGGGATGCTGAAATATAATTTAGGTTTCTCTGATGTCAAACCTAAACTTGACAGATTCAGCTATATCGAAAAAGCTGAGTACTGGGCACTTATTTGGGGAACTATTGTCATGACCGTTACAGGTTTAATGATGTGGTTTGATAATACATTTATTGGGTTGTATACAAAAATTGGATGGGATATCGCAAGAACAATTCATTTTTATGAAGCTTGGCTTGCTTTCTTATCAATTTTAGTATGGCATTTATATTTTGTTATCTTGAATCCTGATATGTACCCGATGAATATTGCTTGGATCAGAGGAACTCTTTCTGAAGAAGAAATGGAAGAGGAACATCCTTTAGAATTAGAAAGAATTAAAGAGCAGGAAGCTGCTCAGGATAAAAATCCCGAAAACAAATAAATATTTGTATAATATAGACCTATATGTTATTATTGAAACAATACATATAGGTCTTTTTGTATCCATTGGTTGATAGTCCTCAACTATTAACATTTATCGCCTTAGAACTTAATTTTATTTGATTTTTAAATATTACTGTACTCGAAATAAAAACTAATATTAGGCTTACTGATGAATAGACTCCTCCTTTTTATTTTTCTGATAATTAGGTTTACTACCTTTGCTCAGGATAATAGCGACTGTCTGACCTGTCATGATGATAAAACAGCTAAAAGTACTCGACGGGGGAAAACAATTTCCATCTTTGTGGATGAGAAAAAACTTAAAGGTTCAGTACATATAAAAAATAAATGTATTGACTGCCATATTGATTTGAAAGATGCAGACTTTCCACATCCTGAAGCAAAAAGGGCTCAGTGCGGGAAGTGCCATGAAGATGCTCAAAAAGCCTATTCAGACGGTTTGCATGGAAAAGCTAAGTCCAAAGGTGACCCACTTGCGCCTGCTTGTGTTGATTGTCACGGTAATCATGATATATTAAAGAAAACAGACCCGCGTTCAGCTACATTTCCTTTAAAGGTGCCTTACCTTTGTGGAAGATGCCACAGAGAAGGCGCACCGGTTCAAGTTCAAAGAAACATTCCTCAGGACCACATTCTTGAAAATTATTCTGAAAGTATTCACGGCGAAGGTCTGCTGAAAAAAGGTTTAACAGTCTCGGCTACTTGTGCATCGTGCCATACGCCTCATCTTGTTTTACCGCATACCGATCCTCGTTCCAGTATTGCCAGAAAAAATATCGCAGCTACATGTATCAAATGCCACATGGGTATCGAGAATGTACATAGAAAAATAATTAAAGGCGAACTTTGGGAGAAGGAAGCACATGTTCTTCCTGCGTGTGTTGATTGCCATCAACCGCATAAGGCCAGAAAAGTTTTTTACGATCAGGGAATGGCTGACAGCGACTGTTTGAGTTGTCATGGCAAAAAGAATATAAAAAATTCAAAAGCCGGTCATTCGATGTTTGTTGATACTACAGAATTGAAAGATTCAAAGCATATTAAAATTGCATGTAGTCAGTGTCACTCACAGGTTAATCCTTCAAAAGTAAGACCATGTGAAACTATCACTTCAAATGTTGACTGTGCCTCTTGTCATGCTGCAGTAGGTGAAGATTATAAAATCAGTACGCACGGAAAATTATTTGCTAAAAAAGACCCCGATGCACCTTTCTGTGCAGGATGCCATGGAACTCATCATGTCTTAGGGAAACAGGATAAGAGGTCTCCAACCTTTGCGACAAATATTCCTAAGTTGTGCGCTGAATGCCATGGTGCCGGAAAAGCTGCTGCGAAAAGAATTAAAAATTCAGGTCACGATGTTATTAAAGAATATGAAGAAAGTATTCATGGTCGTGGATTAATGAAAAGCGGACTTACAGTTACTGCCAAGTGTACTGACTGTCACTCTGCTCACAGAGAATTGCCAAGTTCTGATCCTAAGTCAACCACCAATCCGGATAACATCTCGGCAACCTGCGGAGTGTGTCATAGTGGTATTAAGGAAAAATTTGATAAGAGTGTACACTCACCGTTTGTAACAAAAACAGATAAGAAACTTCCTGTTTGTAATGATTGCCATGCACCTCATACAACGGGGCGAACTGATGTTGACGCATTCAAACTAGGTATCACAGCATCATGCGGTAAATGCCATGCAGAAAGTGTTGAGAGCTATTTGAATACCTATCACGGCAAGGTTTCAGAATTAGGATATACAAAGACTGCAAATTGTTATGACTGCCACGGCGCTCATGATATACTTTCTGTAACTAATCCTGATTCACACTTGAGCAGACAGAATATTATTCAGACATGTCAGAAGTGTCACGAAACAGCTACAAAAATGTTTGCCGGATACCTTTCGCATGCTACGCATCATGACTCGAAAAAATATCCGATATTATTCTTTGTCTTCTGGGGTATGACCGGGCTTTTGGTTGGTACATTCCTTATTGCAGGTGCGCATACATTATTGTGGCTGCCAAGGTCATTTGAATGGAAGAAAAAAATTAAGGAAATAGAAGAAAAAGAAAAAATGGAAGAATATGCGGAAGCGCATCCTCCGGTGAAATCTGAAACAGAAAAATCAAATTCGCCTGAATCAGCGAAATCAGAAAAGGAGCAAGATAATGTCTAGTAACCAAAAATTACAGTTTCGGAGATTTACTCACACTCAAAGGCTGCTTCATTTATTTATGATAATTAGTTTTATTACTCTTGCTTTGACGGGAATGACTCTAAAGTTTGCCTACACAAGTTGGGCATATTTTATTTCACATCTTCTTGGAGGGTTTGAAGTAGCAGGTGCTATCCATAGAGTCGCTGCTGTGATAATGATAATAGTATTTACTTCTCATTTAGTTGATCTCTTAAGGACAAAGAAAAAAAATGCACAAACTTGGAAAGACCTGATAATGGGTCCCGATGCTATGCTTTTCAATAGAAAAGATTGGGAAGATTTCAGAGACTCAATGTTGTGGTTCTTAGGTAGAGGAGAGCGCCCTCAATATGGAAGATGGACTTACTGGGAAAAGTTTGATTACTTTGCAGTATTCTGGGGTATCTTTGTAATCGGCTCAACAGGAGCAATGTTATGGTTCCCTGAATTTTTCACTCGGTTTTTACCGGGTTGGGTAATCAATGTCGCTACAATCGTTCATAGCGATGAAGCACTTTTGGCAACCGGATTTATTTTTACTGTCCATTTTTTCAATACGCATTTGCGTCCGGAAAAATTCCCGATGGACATAATTATATTTACAGGGCGGACTTCCTTAGAGGAATACAAACTCGACCGGCCCGCAGAATACAAGGAACTCGTAGAGAAAGGTGAACTGGAAAAACACTTGGTTGAGCCTTATCCACAGATTGTTATAACTGCAGTTAAAATGTTTGGCTGGGCAGCATTGACCACCGGACTGTTTATTGTAGTATGGATTATTTATGCGATGATATTCGCTTATAAATAATACTTACTTAGTATAATATTTTGCCATAACTGTCATCTCGACGATAGTTATGGCATTTTTATTTTAACCCAAATTACTTCTCACATGAACCATATTATATACGAAATATAAAATTTAGTCTCTTCTTCGATTGACTATTATAGGCTGGAATGTTCATGTTTCAAGCAGTAAATGCGCTCAAATTTGTGTGATGCAAGTCACCACCTAGAGTATTCTATTGCAGATGTAAAAAGTAATTGCTAACTTTAATGAGATAGATGCGATTAATCTCTTTATATGAGATCAATCAGAAGTAATCTATGTTAGAGTAAAAAATGTTAAGGAGAATTGTTATGAGATTTTATCTAAGAATTTTTCTATCGGGTATGTTGTTTTGTTCGTTTATTTTCTTCTCCGGTTGTACTGAAGATCCTGCGAGCACTTCGGGAAAGCAGGACCCTACCGGTTCAAAAGTGAAATCTGATCAAGCGGATCAAATGGTGGAAAATGATATGTACAACATGGTAAATGGGAATTATAATTCAACTGCCCAGTTAGATAATACGAAATTTCAGTCTGCTCTTGCAATGTATAATGAAGCATTGACCTTGGATACTTCAAATACAAATGCAAGATTCGGAGCCGCCATTGCTGAGATACTCTCGGCCTACTCAGACCCTGAGATCAATAAATTAATAAAAGAAATTGATTCAGCTAAATTCAACAACACCACACCCAATTCAATCAGCAAAGCTATTAATACACCGCTGCTATTTTCATATAAAGAAAGCGCTTCATTACCGTTAAATATAGCTGCAGAGAGTATCACTTCTGTTTTTAAGATGGCACTTAATGATCCGCCTCTTATAAGCCGAATTCAGCAAGTGATAGAAAATAATTTCCTGCCTAAGGTTAACAGAGCAATCAATCATCTTTCTGTTATTGAGGCCAACCCAAATTTCAAATATTCAATAAGCGGAAAAATGCAAGGAGATTTATCGCTCACTCCATTGAGTGTATATGTAACAGAGGCTGGATTGATGAATGCAGGACTAAACTTCCTAAAGTTCAATCTGGAATTTTTCCTGATTTATAATTTTACTCTTACTGATTATAAGCAGGCTACACTGTTGAACGCACTCAATCAAAATAATACTGATTTCTATGTACTGCGTTCTGACGGAGCTCAACGGGGAACAGCAGCTAAGCAGACTCTGTTAAATATAGTAACTATTTGCAGGAGAGCAATCCTAAATCTGCAGACAGTTTCAGGTAACAAAAACGATGCAATAATAAAGTTAAGCAATACGGCCAGTGAACAAAAGGACATTGACAGTATCAAGGCGTATCTTACAAAATTTGAATCTGCACTAAATGGTAGTTTCAAAGTAAATATAAAAAACGCCGATTCTGATGGGAACTCTTATGATGTTACAGTTAACCTTGGCAGTTTCTTGACTAATCCGCCACAGAACCCTAAAAAAGATTTACTGCCACCTTACACTGTAACTGCTTCCGGAACTAATAGCATCTCATTTGATTTTGCTGCCACAACTTATAGTGATTTTGCATTCCCAGACCCAACTTTTCGCGGATTATTTCCGGATATGACTTCGGATAAACTCAAAAGATTGATGTATCTCGATGAAGTCTTTTCGTATAGGCTATATGGCTATGTAAATATTTTTGGAACGGGTTACAATTCATGGGGTATGGCCGCAAATATTCCGATTAAAATTACAGCCAATAATGTTACTTATACTGCAATTACAGATTACTATGGCAATTTTAAGTTTATGTTAAAAGATGCACCGGCAATTTCTCAGCCAATTACAAAATATACCATGACTTATTTAGGGCAGGAGATTGAATTAGTAGCTGGTAATACTCTTAATGTTAAGTCAAGAAATCGTGATGATTGTTCAATATTTTACATTATGAGCCCGACTAATTTGGTTGCAACGCGATTAACAAATCCACTAAGAATTGGTCTTACATATAATGCGTATAATACTTACAATTATAAATGCCTAAGGAAAGCCGGGACATCAAGCTTTACTGAGATAGGTTTATCGTATGAGTATTACCCATATGATTATTCGGATAATAATGTCACTGCCGGTATTACCTATTCTTACATGTTAATGCCGAATTATTCAAACATGTATTATTACAATGGTGTTCAACTTATTCCGAAAGTAATTGTTCCTTCAAATATTGTAACAATTACTCCATGACATGCCGATATATGGCTTAGTTCTTTTTATTCTTCTCTTTGCGGGGCAGGTTATTGCTGCCCCGCAAGTTAATCCTGACTCTCTCCCATCTTTCGGATTGCTTAGTGGATATTCTCCGGTTTATTTGTTGTCGAATAAAAAATCTTCCGGTAATAGCACTATCAGCGGAAGCGATTTCATAATTAAAGGCTATTATAAGGATTACGACAATGAGTTTGAGGCTTCACTATTAAATCGAAATTACACTTCTCAAACAATCGAACATGTTTTTAAAAGCAGATTTTCTCTCGATAGTAAAACAAATTCTGTATCATTTAGAGGCAGTAAAAGAATATCGCTTTTTACAGTTAGCGGTGATGTAGAGGGAGTACAGTCTAATTCACAAAGAATCGTGAACGGGGAATTATCTGTTGGTTTGAAATATCCTGAGTATTATTTAAGGACTCTTTCTGCAGAATACTCAAGCAATTCGGTGCCTTATAACTTTAATGCCTCGTATTCAACCGCAAATCTATTGGTTGAAAATCAGGTACGGTTTTCGGGTTTTAATATGGTTGTAGGTCTTGGAACTGATAAGCATTTCCTTGAATATAGAAATTCAAAATCATATATATCTCCCACTCTAAGAGGTGGAGATGTCAGAGTTGCTAATGATGGAAAAGTAACAAGCAATTCGTTTATAATTAATTATAGTCTGGAATCATTTAATTTTAGAATTGATAATTCAAATTTCAGAGTTAACGATAAAACATATTTCTACAAAGAAGGTATGCAGTTTAGTTACCTAGTCATCCCGGAAATATTTTTTGAAAAATATGGCATTTCTGCTGACTATTATATTACTCCCAATAATTCATTTGATTTCTCAACATCTTATGCAAGAATAAAAATAAACTCTGTCGGGGAACTCGACTCATGGCCGTTTACAACGGTATTGGAATCAATATTCTTAAATAGATTATATTATCGTGTGAATGGAACTGCAGTCGCGAAGTGGGTTGACTTTAAGTATAAACAACAAATTGGGAAGTGGGGGATTGAGCCTTCAGTAACATATTGTTATATACGGCCCGAAATTAATTTAGACACATGGGAATCTTCATTCCTGATATTTGGCGGAGGGGCTATGAACAAGTCGACACTTAATATAAAAAGCACGGGACTCTTGTTGCTGAATCTAAGCACCCATTATGAATTGTTCGACTTTAGTCTCGGCTTAAGTATGAATCAAATAATTCCGTTATTTGTAAACAAAGGAACAACGACAACTTCAGGCGGAACACCCGGACCAACCCCTGCACAGGCAGCATCTCAAAACAAAACTGATGGCGGGAGATGGTTTGAAATATACTTGAAGAAAAGAATTTAGTCTTCTAAGACCACCAAAAAATATTTTAATAATTCAAATCATCTATTTGATTTTTAACAAATCGTATTTATCTTCATACTAAAATTATATGTATTCAAGTAATAGTTAAGGAATCAGATGAAGAAAAAAGAACTAGCAGTTAAAGAGTCAGATAGTTTTACTTCGGTAATGGATGAAAAGCGATTATTTTATCCTTCAAAAGAATTCTCTTCAAAGGCAGGAATCAAAAGTCTTGAGCAATACAAGAAAATTTATAAGGAATCTATCCTCAATCCCGAAAAATTTTGGGGTGAGATTGCAGATGAATTGTCTTGGTTTAAGCCTTGGAAAAAAGTTAAGCAATGGAAGGCCCCTGATGCAAAATGGTTTGTCGGTGGAACAACTAACCTTGCTTATAATTGTCTTGACCGCCACCTAAATACTTGGAAAAGAAATAAGGCCGCAATCATCTGGGAAGGTGAGCCGGGCGAAACAAGGATTTTAACTTATCAGGTTCTTTACCGCGAAGTATGTAAGTTTGCTAATGTGCTCAAGCAGCATGGTATTCAGTCAGGTGACAAGGTCGCTATTTACATGGGCATGACCCCTGAACTGGCAGTAGCAACCTTAGCATGTGCAAGAATCGGTGCAGTGCATACAGTTGTTTTCGGCGGGTTCAGTTCTGAGGCCTTGAAAGATAGAATAAATGACTCGCAGGCAAAATTGGTAATTACTCAAGATGCTGCATTGCGCAGAGGCTCATTAGTAATGCTTAAGCCTGCCGTTGATAAAGCCCTTGAGCATTGCCCCACAGTTTCCAATGTAATCGTATATCGCCGCGTGATGGACATCCATGTGCCAATGATGCCCGGTAGAGACCATTGGTGGCATGAGGTAATGCAGTCGGTCAATGACAAAAATCCTGCTGCGGAACTGCCCGCAGAACATCCTCTTTTTATTCTTTATACATCCGGTACAACAGGAAAGCCAAAAGGTATTTTACATACCACCGGTGGTTACATGGTCAATACCTATTACACAATGAAAACAGTTTTTGATATTAAGGAAGAGGACATTTATTGGTGTACCGCGGATGTTGGTTGGATAACGGGTCACTCGTATGTTATATATGGTCCTTTGTTGAACGGTGCAACTACACTTATGTATGAAGGTGCACCTAATCATCCTGAACCTGACAGACTGTGGCGTATCATTGATAAGTACAGAGTAAATATATTTTATACAGCACCGACGGCAATCAGAGCATTCATCCGTTGGGGTGAGCAGTGGGTAATGAAACATGAACTGACTAGTCTTAGATTGCTGGGTTCAGTAGGTGAGCCAATCAATCCTGAAGCGTGGATGTGGTATTATAAAATAGTCGGCAAAGAAAAATGTCCGATTGTTGATACATGGTGGCAGACCGAAACAGGTTCAATTATGATTTCTCCTTTGCCCGGTGCAACTCCGCTGAAACCGGGTTCTTGTACATTCCCTCTTCCGGGTGTAATCCCTGAAGTGGTTGACAAAAAAGGAAAACCTGTACCTGAAGGAAATGGTGGATATCTGATACTTAAGGACACATGGCCCGGGATGCTCCGCACAATCTACGGTGATAAAGTCCGGTTCAAAAAACAGTACTGGAGCGAATACAAAGGATACTACTTTACAGGCGACGGAGCGCGCAAAGATAAAGACGGCTATTTCTGGGTTATGGGAAGAGTTGATGATGTAATCAATGTCTCCGGCCATAGACTGGGAACCGCGGAAGTTGAAAGCGCGTTAGTAAGTCACAGAGATGTAGCAGAAGCAGCAGTTGTTGCAAGGCCCGATGAAATAAAGGGTAGCGCGATTGTAGCATTCGTTACTCTTGATTCAGGAAAGATACCAACTCCGTTGCTAAAAGAGGAATTGCGTAATCATGTTGCGATGGAAATTGGTCACATTGCAAAACCTGACGAAATTCGTTTTACTGATTCACTACCAAAAACAAGAAGCGGAAAAATTATGCGAAGACTGCTTCGTGAAATAGCAACAAGCGGAAGTGTCATCGGAGATGTATCAACGCTTGAAGATTTCACAGTACTTGATAAACTTCGTGATGAAGACTAAAAGTTAATTATGAATTATTGATTATGAGTTATGAAATAACTTAAATTCATAGGGCGAAACTCAGTTTCGCCCTTTTATTTATGGATTGGACTAGATACAATAAATCTACATGAAATACTCAAAGAAACATCAAATGTTTTTTGTTGAATATTTGTAACTTACTTAAACAAAAAATTAATTCTACTATACGATATGAACAAAGTTGACCAAGCACTATTTGAGGATATATTTTCAAGCCGTATAAGGGCATTTCAGAAACTCATGAAATTCCGAATCCGGGATATTCTTCTAGTTTCAAGCCTTTATGATTTTTACTTATTTGAGGAGGACGGCAGATTATACGAATTAGTTCGTCAGGAATATCAAGTGCTTAATCTGAATCAGGCACCTGAAATTACTCATGTTACTTCCGGTTCCGAAGCTCTGGAACTTGCCCTCAATGACGACAGGTTCGACCTCATCTTGGTTACGCTGCACATTGATGATATGCACCCCGTAAAATTCACACAGATGCTCAGGCAGGCAGGAGTGAATACACCAGTTATTTTGTTAGCATATGATAACAAAGAACGCAAAGACCTAATGCGCAATTATAATGATTCAATATTTGATAGAATCTATATTTGGCAAGGGGACTACAGACTGCTGGTTGCGATATTCAAAAGTCTTGAAGACCAGTTGAATATGGATAACGACTCAAAATCTGTCGGAGTTCAGACAATAATCTTAGTAGAAGACAATGTTAAATTTTATTCAACCTATCTGCCGATAATTTACCGCGAGATTCTTGACCAATCGCAGAGGCTTATCTCTGAAGGAATAAATCTAACTCACAAATTTTTACGAATGCGTGCCCGCACAAAAATATTACTTGCTACAAACTATGAAGAAGCATGGGCATATTTTGAAAAATACAAAGAATATGTTCTTGGTGTCATCACTGATGTTAATTTCAGATACAACGGCGTTAAAGACCCTGAGGCGGGTATCAAATTAGCCATGCGCATTAAGAGTGAGCATAGTGATATTCCTATTCTGTTGCAGTCAAGCAGTAAAGAAATGGAGAGGGTTGCAAATCATATCGGTGTGTCTTTCTTACACAAAGGTTCCTCGCATCTGCTTCATGATTTGCGAGTATTCATGCTGCAGAGTTTTGGCTTTGGTGATTTTATTTTCCGTTCCGAAAATGGAAAAGAACTTGCTCGGGCACATAATCTACAGTCATTTTATGAAAAACTGAAAACGATTCCTGAGGAATCAATTCAATATCATGCTGAAAGAAATCATTTTTCAAATTGGTTCAAAGCACGGACAGAGTTCTGGTTATCATTCCAACTTCGACCAATGAAGGTTACAGATTTTAAATCTATCGGAGAGATGCGTGATGAAATTGTCCGTTCCTTAGAGTCGTATCAGGAAATGAGGCAAAGGGGAGTGACAACTGACTTTAAGAAAGAAACCTTTGACCCCAAGTATGGCTTTACAAGAATCGGCGGTGGTTCACTTGGCGGAAAAGCGCGCGGCTTAGGGTTCATCAATTCATTAATAAATAATACTGAGTTTAAAAATACTTTTGCCAAAACAGAAATCTATGTGCCTGCTGCAGTTGTGCTTGCGACAGATATTTTTGATAAATTCATAGAGGATAATGAATTAGAAAATTACCAGTCAACTGATTTACCCGATGAAGAAATATTGAAGCGGTTTATCGAGGCAGAACATATGTCCGGTGAGGTAGTGTATAAGTTAAGGGACTTCCTTGAACTAGTTAAAGACCCCCTTGCTGTGCGCTCTTCAAGCTTGTTAGAGGATTCTCAATTCCAGCCGTTTGCCGGAGTATACGAAACATTCATGATCCCAAATAATGATGACGATATCGAGCATAGACTTACAGAATTAATCTATACGATAAAGTGCGTTTATGCCTCGACATATTTCAAAAAGGCAAGGGACTATATGCAGTCAACTGAATATAGTCTTGAAGAAGAAAAAATGGCGGTTGTCATTCAGCGATTAGTAGGGAATGATCATGATGGTAAGTTTTACCCAGATTTTGCCGGTGTTGCAAAGTCATATAACTTTTATCCTGTTGCACCTCAAAAGGCCTCTGATGGTATTGCCTATACGGGGCTTGGGCTCGGTAAGTTAGTTGTTGAGGGCGGGAATTCTGTTCGCTTCTGTCCAAAATATCCTAAGCATCTACTCCAGTTTTTTTCGGTTAAAGAAACTGTGCGAAGTTCCCAACAAAAATATTATGCACTCGATTTACATAGTAAGTTGGATTTAACACACGAAACTTCTCCA
>CAIWTC010000476.1 GCA_903915485.1 uncultured Ignavibacteriales bacterium
ATTCAGCGAGTCAATAGAATGAACGAAAGTTGCGGAATCTACTACATACTTAACTTTGTTTGTCTGCAGACTCCCGATAAAGTGCCAAACGGGTTTATCTCCCAGCGCGGCAAACTTATCCCGAAGTTCCTGTGCCTTGTTTTCACCAAAATGTACCTGCCCGCAGTTCAATGCTTCTTTAATTGCATCCATACTCTGTGTCTTAGATACCGCAATCAGCAACACACCTTCCGGAGTTCTTCCGCAGGACAAACAGGACGAATTTATACATTCCCGCACACGGGCTAGCGAATCAATAATCATGGCAAAATTAAGATAGCTAAATTAGGCTATTTACTATCAAAAATCAACATATATCTATATATAATTGAAGGGATTAGGGCCTGAAAGCCCTCATTTAACTAAAATAAAAGATGAAATAGATTAACATTTTATCAAACGACCAATTTGAAAGATAATTTATGTATTGCTTCTGTAATAACAAACCTGAAATTTATAATATGTTTTATGTAACGAATATTTCTTAACTGAAGCAATTATTAAATATCCTAAATAAATTTGTGCTATCAATTAATTTTCCTTATTATTTTAGTGTGTATTATAGAATTTATAGAAAAAGTGATGACTACAATGTCATCGAAGGCGTTAGGTATAAAGGATGCTCGATTAAAATCATTGAGCAGGCGGGAGAATATATTGTTGTCTTACGATATTTCATTTTCAAAAAAATCCCCTATTCAACGGAAAGAATGCCGTTCAAATCTCTTCAGGAAGCTGAAATAAAATATGAGTATCTGAAGAACTACCTAAAAAGGTTTTCTAAATAGCAGTCTTTTTAATATTTGGTTAGGCCTCCCCGTTATTAGCACGACTTCTCCTTATGCTTCTTGATTTTCTTTTCCGCTAATTTTTTACCGTACTTTTCAATATAAGCATTTGATATAGCACAGCTGCTGCACATGCCCAAACAGCAATCCTTCCATTCTTTTTCCGAAAACTGTTTCCTCAGCTTTGACATATAGTATTTACTTTCAAATCTTACTTTACTAATAATTTGTTATTAAATTTTCTTAAAACTTTCACGAATTAAACATAATCATGAAATCTGCTCTTATCCTCACCACACTCCGATAACACTTTATTTACGGTTTGAAGACTCATTTTTTTCTTCGAGAAGAATAAATGCGAAACACAATTACAGTCGCCCGACCCGAAACGATTCATTCCAACCTTGAAATTCTTGGTCGCAATAAACTCAGCGGCGATTTTATGTTCAATCGAGTAATCTAATAATATAAACCATGCTGAAACGATTTTAGTTTCAAGCAGCAGATAATCAATATGCCAATGAAGCTTTTTTTCGCTCCTTAAATGTCGGTCAAGCCTTGATTTCACCCCACCGCCGCCAAAAGCACTACCTATATATAAGTAGTATCCTGATTCAAAGAACTGCTTCTTTGATTTACCGACTGCAATCTCCTTCCCCTTCTCCAAAATCAACTGAAGAATATAATTCCCCTTGGCCGTTCCGGTGGCCTTCATAACTTACAATTTACCATCTTGCCCAACTGCATAAGCGGGTTACCATTCACCATTCACAACTCACCATTAACTTTTTCTCCCTTCCCAACCATTCATACTGTCAGGAATACCTAATAACACTACTAGCTTTTGGAACCAGCAATCAGGTAAAATACCGCGAAGGCGAGGGACAAGCCCAACTGTCAGCGGGCGCTTCGGAGAGTGCCTACCTCTTTTGATTGCGGATTCCACAATTGCCTTTGCAATCACATCATGGTCTTTTAGTAACGGAGCTATCAGATTTCCCAAAAAGCCTAATTTGGCTCCTTGGAAAAGTCCTTTTGCAATATAACTTGGATGAATAGAGGAAAATTTTACTCCGTTTTTCTTTCGATTCTTTGCCTCAAAGCGCATAGATTCTGTCAGTCCGTAAACCGCCCATTTGGTCGCGCTATAAACAGCAAGGTTCGGTACTCCAAGAAGTCCCGCAGCAGAACTGATATTTACAATCCGACCTTCATCGTTGGCATACATAGCGGGTAAAAATGCATAAGTTGTATAAAGAAGCGCGCTTAGGTTAATAGCAATTGTCCTTTCCCAGTCCTCCATCGGCCTGTCAAGAAAGTCGCCGCCTACTACTGTCCCTGCATTGTTAACCAATATTGAAACAGTTCCTATTTCTTTAGATATCTTTTCGGAAAGTTCCTTTACTTTGGACTTGTCCGTTACATCACAGATAAACCCAAAAACTTTACCTATGGGACTAAGTTCCGCAATCGCAGAATTTAAAACGCTTTCGTTAATGTCTAAGATGACAACAATTGCTCCGTCTTTTAAGAGCCGTTTTGAAGTTGCCAACCCTATGCCCATTGCTCCGCCTGTTACAACAGCCAATTTTCCGGTAAGATTATACATTTTAACCCATTATTTAATTATAAATATATTGATTAGTTTAAAAATATCGTAAATTTCAACATGTGTTCAAATATTTATTTTTAAATTTTGAACATTTATTAGAGTTTCAAGGATGTATGTTTTATCGCAAGGATGCGAAAAAATTAAATAAAGTTAAGAGCCATGTCAAAGACCAAATCTTCTGCAGGGGGCAAAACAACTATTTCTTCAGCTAACCTAGACGATGTCAATAGCAAGAAAAGGTCAAGTTCGAATAATGCAATTATTATTTCCTCATTTTTCCAATTTTATCAGGATAATCCCGTTCCATCTATTTTGCTGAACAATGATGATATCCTTGAAGTCAACAAAGCCTTCATAGACACATTTTCGCTCACGGTCAACCTGCGACAAAAGTCCCTATCGGACTTATTCAGCCAATCAGTTCTTGATCAAATAAGATTAAACCGTAAGACAGGTGGTGAAATATTTGCATCCAAAGAAGATGTCAAATTTTTAAATAATGAGGATTACTCCAGACTCGACTTGAGACTAATCAAACTTGCCGAAGAAAATTTTTCGCTCCTTTTATTTAATCCTGTAAAAGCCAGTATAAGCGATAATGCAGCCGCCTTCGCTGATGGAATTGATTCTCACAAAGTGATGGATGTTATTTTATCCTCTGTCCCAATAGGTGTTTTTGCTTATGATGCAGATGGTCACATCCTTTACGCAAATTCCAAGTTTTGGGAAATGATGGGCTACAACAACAACACACCCGCCGGATTAAACTTATTTCAACTCACCGGAATTAAGAATCACGAACTAAAAGATAAACTGATTCAAGCTACGAAGGCTAAAGAAATAGTTTCTTTCGAAACCATTTACGCTTCCAAAAACTTAGGAGAACTCTCCCTCAAAGCAACGCTTGTACCAATAACCGACTCCGGTGATGAAGTCCGCAGCGTTGTTGTTCTGCTTGAAGACACATCCGCTCAACTACAAGTAGCCCGCACACTGGAATATGAACGGCAAATGATGAAAAATCTTCTCGAAAATATTCCCGATACTATTTACTTCAAAGATGAACACTCCCGGTTTACATTGATTAATAAAGCTCACTCAAATATTTTGAAACTGCAGTCTCCCGAGCAAGCCATCGGAAAATCTGATTTTGATTTTTACGATGAGAGCCACGCTAATGTTTCATACAGGGACGAACAAAAAATAATGGCGACGGGAAAAGGGATTATTGACAAGACCGAGAAATTCCACATGTCTGACGGAACACTGCGATGCGTTTCTTCAACAAAAGTCCCTTTCGTAGATGGCGAGAATAAAGTTGTGGGTCTTGTTGGAATTTCAAGAAATATCACCGAGCGTGTTTTACTTGACGAAGAGTTGATGAAGCTAAACGAATCTCTCACGCTGAGTAAATTGCAACTTGAAGAGAAAACAACTATTCTTGAAGTTGTAAATTCTCAATTGGAATCTTCTCAGAAAGAACTTGAAGAAATTAATGCGAGCAAGGATAAATTTTTCTCCATAATTGCACATGACTTAAAAAGTCCGTTTCAGGGCTTGCTTGGTATCAGTTCAATTCTTGCAGATGATTCAGATGTACTAACACCTCAAGAGTTCAAACATTACCTGGTCTCCATGAATCAAACGTTAAAAGACACCTTCAATCTTATAGAAAATTTGCTTTCATGGGCACGACTTCAGTCAGGCAGAATGCAGATGATGAAGGAATCGCTAAACCTGGGAAAAGTTGTTAATAATATTATCGAGATACTCCTGCCCGGAACTCTGAAAAAAAACATACGCATGGAAAGTTTGATTGAGCCAAGCGTTAAGGTCTATGCGGATTCCAATATGTTAAGGTCAATGATTCAAAATCTGATTTCGAACGCGATAAAGTTTACTCCAAGCGGCGGACGTATTTTGATATCTTCGCAAAATAACGCCGATAGACTTGACATTAAAATAAAGGATAACGGAATTGGAATGTCTCCCACAGAACAGGAGATGATATTCCGTATTGATAAGAACCACACAACACTTGGTACCGCAGGCGAAAAAGGAACCGGACTTGGAGTTTTGCTGCTTAAGGAAATGATAGAAAGACATGGCGGTAATATTTCAGTGAATAGCATCCGAGGCAAAGGAACTGAATTTATATTGTCTTTCCCATTAATATAGAAATTAAGTATTTTTAGCAGGCAGTTAAAATCTTTTATTTCCTTCCCGTACTCATCTCTTCAAGAAAATGAGTTGGGGCTCATTTAATATATTAATGATAAAACTCTTATTGATACTTCGAACACTCATATTAACAGTCGCTGTTTCGGCGGCGCTTTGTTTTAATTCTGCATTCGCTCAAAGGCGTCACAAACCTGTTGTCACAACACATAGACAGCAGACATTCACTTTGACAAATTCTTTTAATAAAAAAAAATTAATCAAATTCCTTAACGATTCTTTTCTTAAAGAATCATTTACTTTTAAAATACCTCATAAATCAAAAATAGATTCTGTTAAATTTAACTTTCGCAAATCAATACTTAATATTTATGCCAATGATAGGTTCGGGTGCATTGCCTTCCGCGATTCCGTCATCTCTGAACTGATTGACAAACTTCATCGCTCATTAAAAAATAATAAAGTTAGCATTAAACTATATTCCTTAGGGAGGGAAGTTTCTGATTTAATCCCCAACTATTACAGAAGCATTTCAAGCGCGGTTAATAAAAATAATTTCTTTCCAAAGAATATGGCGAACAGAGAGAACCTCATCTCTAATCTTAGTCGCCCATATTCAATAACTTCAGGATTACGAAATAGAAATATCGCACTCAATCATAGTCACGGGCTATTCTACAATTACACCACGGGAAAATGGGA
>CAIWTC010000477.1 GCA_903915485.1 uncultured Ignavibacteriales bacterium
CTTATGATTATTTAACAAAACCTATTGAACTGGATGAACTGGAAAATATTTTAGAGAGACTAAAAGAAAAACGCCTGCTCCAATCAGAGAATCAACTTCTTAAACAGCAACTTGGAGAGAAGCATAAATTCAATTCTATAATTGCACAAAGCAAAGAAATGGAATCTGTTTTAAGTACTGTATCGCGTGTAGCCCTGAGCAAAGCAACAGTATTAATAAGGGGTGATAGCGGGACCGGAAAAGAACTTATTGCAAAGGCAATTCATTTCAGCGGAAACAGAAAAGACAGGCCATTTATAACAGTAAATATTGCGGCACTATCTGAAACATTGTTGGAAAGTGAATTATTCGGTCATGAAAAAGGTTCTTTCACGGGGGCATCAAATACTAAAATTGGCAAATTCGAGTTGGCAGATGGCGGCACAATATTTATAGATGAAATTGGTGAGATTCCACAGCTGTTACAAGTCAAATTACTTCGAGTACTTCAGTTCGGTGAAATAGAAAGAGTGGGCGCAAGCTCAACAAAAAAAATAGATGTACGAATTATTGGCGCCACTCATAGGAATCTGGAAGAAATGATTTCAAAGGGAGAATTCCGCGAAGACCTTTATTACCGCATCAATGTTGTTCCAATTTGGTTGGCACCATTAAGAAAGCGTAAAGTTGATATTCCGTTACTTGCAGAACACTTCATCAAAAAATACAATGAAGAAAATGGGAAAACCATATTAGGCTTTACTAAAGAGGCGCTTGACCAATTGATTAAATATGACTTTCCGGGTAATGTAAGAGAACTTGAAAACATCATTGAACGCGCTATTGTGCTATGCAGAAGTGATCTTATAACCACTAATGACCTACCCCCAAATGTCATTCAACTATCAGAGAAAAGCATTTTCGATCCATTAAATTTGTCAGATGGTTATGAAACCAAGATGCTTGTTTTTGAAAAGGAAATGCTTTCAGAAGCATTACAGCAGGCAGGGAAAAATCAAAGTGCTGCCGCACGGTTATTGGGAATTACCGAAAGACATTTCCGCTCTCGACTAGAACGAACCGGATTAAAATAAGACTACTTGGTCGAATTACTTCGACCTTTCCGGCTAATAATTTAGAAAAAGTGGGATTGTAAATATTATTCATGATTGTCACCTCGCCCACTACATGAGTTCCACAACATCAACATAACTATCTTTAAGAAGAAAATAATATTTCCCGGATAAACTACTACACTTCTGCTCTATTGATATGTAACACTCCTCAACTAACTCCAGTAATATATATTCTTAGAAATCTGTCGTGGAACAAATAAACAAAAACAAAGCCACCGAAAAATTCCATACGACTGTTAAGACGAATAACCTCGACCAATATTGCTGCTTTTTGAAATTACCTGCGAAAGGAAGCAAAATTCTTCGCTTTATTATTGGCACGACACTTGACTATTAAGATACAGAACAGTAATTGTTCAAAAATATTTTAATAACTTTATTTTAGGAGCTCATATGAAACGCATAATTAACTTATCAATGATACTATCCTTTGTTTTTGCTTTAGTTATTCTATCGAGCAATACAACAATAGCACAGCAATCAGGCACCGGTACACCAAAAGGCCAAGGCAAATACTTTGTAGATCAAAATGGTGATGGAATTTGTGATAACTTTGGAACAAAAGTTGGTCAAAAGAATAGTAAAAAAGCAAACGGGACTGGCGTATGTAATGGAACCGGAAATGGTACCGTCAAGGGAACAGGAGTTTGCAACGGGACCGGTAAAGGCACAGGCGTGTGTAATGGTACAGGAGTTTGTGACGGTACAGGATCAGGGACCAAAGGCATGGGAAATCGTTCCGGTAAAAAGTAATTTTTTCTATATGAAGGCGGGAGAGCATCTTCCGCTTTCAATTTACTAATTAGTAAAAATTGTGAATTAAAATGAAAACAATACTCCCGCTAAAATCAATAATTTTCAACCTGCTAATCCTAAGCACTGTAGCAGTTGCCCAAATGGAGTTGCAAACAAATTTTTCATCGGTTTATGATAATAATGTTAACAGTAATTCGCTAAATTCGAAAAGCATGGTCTCCCTATTTAATCTTAATTCCGGATATAAATGGGAAAATGAAACAGCCGGAATACGATTGTTTTATGAAGGCTCCTTCAGTTACATTTCTTCTTTGCCGGAGCGCACCAACTCAACTCACTCGGGTCATGTCGAATATACTCATTTGTATGGGGAAGACAATCAGAATATATTGAATATGGGCAGTGTCTATGGTCTGGGATTAAATAGAGATAATAATTCAGTTTTCGACCACAGCCTTTTTACGGCATATTTAAATTATAAACATTTCCCAAGCGAATGGTATTTTACCAATTATGGTTATCAATTGAAATCAATGCAATTTCGTCAGTTAAGCGACTTAAGCTACACGGAACACTCGGTATTTATTTCGGGTACTTTTTCAATATCCGGAACAACAACACTAATACTCCAGTCTGATTTGGGTTCAAAATATTATTCA
>CAIWTC010000478.1 GCA_903915485.1 uncultured Ignavibacteriales bacterium
CAATTAAGTCAATTTCCTTTTTGTCTATAGTCCGCCAAAAGTACGAGTTGTAATGAAGTCTGTTGTTGGAATTCTTTTTAATTCTTTCAATCATTAGAAAGTTTTCAAACAGTTTTCCTTTATCATCGCGGTCTTCAATTTTATTAAATGACAAAATAATACCGTTACGGATACCGTTATCCACGAAAAAATATTTTGATTTTGTTGACACTTCTTTTCGAAGGTTTCTGCTGAATGATGTTAGCCTCTTAATAACAAATGACTTTTCAAGAATATCGAGGTACTTCTGAACTGTCTTTACATCGAGAGAAACCTGGGTTGCGAGTTCATTCAGCGAAACTTCGCTGCCGACCTGAAATGCTAATAATTTCAGCAAGTCAACCAACTGTTTCGATGCACGCAAATTTTCAAGTGCTAAAATATCTTTTAACAGGTAGGAGTTAACAAGTTCAACAAGTATCTCAATTTTTTCGTTTCTTGTTTCGGCTAACGCAGCATCCGGATATGAACCGAATACTAAGAAATCATTTAATTTTTCGCGAAGTTCGAATTTATTATACTTGGCAAGCATTTCTTTTTGGGAAAAAGGGTATAAAGTTATTTCCCGCTTTCTGCCGGTAAGGGGTTCGCCTATATTCTGCTTGATATCAAAAGAAGAGGACCCCGTTGCAATTACTTTGATGTTTGGAATATTGTCTACAATTATTTTAAGCCCCATTCCAATATTTTTTATCTGCTGAGCCTCATCAATTGCAATCAAATCATATCCTGCAGCATACTCGAGTATGCTTTCAAAATTTCTGCTTCCTAGAATAGATGCGGTTCGGATGTCATCGCCGGAATCCAACTTATATTTTAAGCCGCACTTGTTTAGGTAATTTCTGAGAATAGTGGTTTTTCCGGTTCTTCTTGGACCGTAAATAACTAAAACTTTTCCTGACTGGACTAAACTATTTAAGTTAAAATCTCGCTGAAGCATATTTATTTTGTTCTATTTTATTCAATATTACAAACATAATAAGTAAATTCCATAAAAACAAGGATATTTATGGAGTAATATTCCATAAAAATAGCAATATTTATGGTATAATGGTTTAGGCGTTAAATTTTCGCATATTCCGTTATTTACTAAATACTGGGATAATTTTGAAAATTGCCTTCAAATCAATCGACATTTTGTTGTAAATATAGACAAGAAGGAAAGAACTGCTCCATTTTCAACCATAATTTTTCCAATAATTATTCGTATTTTTGCATCAATTAAATAATTAATTAGACATAAAATAAATGAGGTTATAAATGCCGACCAAAGCAGAGTTACTCCAAAAAACAATTCAACATATTGACATCAAACAACATAATGTCGTTCCGCTTGTAGAAGCTATGGAATCGATGGCGTTTCAGGCAAGAAACTTGAACCGCGCATCGCAAATTTTTGACAAAATGATAGCAGAAAAAGACTGTGCAGTTATTCTTACACTCGCAGGTAGTTTATTCAGTGCGGGATTGAAGAAAGTTGTTTTTGACTTAATTGAAAATAACATGGTTGATGCAATTGTTTCAACCGGTGCAAATATTGTTGACCAGGATTTCTTTGAAGCATTGGGATTCAAACATTATATCGGAAGTCCTTTCAGTGATGATAATGATTTGCGCGATATGATGATTGACAGAATTTATGATACTTATATTGATGAAGAAGAACTTCGTGTGTGCGATGACACTTGCGGATTAATTTTTGATTCACTTGAGCACCGTCCTTATTCCTCACGCGAACTGATTTATGAAATGGGTCGCTACTTGGAAAACAACGGCGGACCTAAATGCGATGACAGTGTTATCTGGGCTGCTTATAAAAAGAATGTACCGATTTTCTGTCCTGCATTTTCTGACTGCTCTGCAGGTTTCGGTTTTGTTATGCATCAGACAAAAAACCCTAAATCACATGTATCGCTGGATGCGGCAAAAGATTTCCTTGAACTAACCCAAATTAAAATCAACTCAAAAGAATCCGGAATCTTCATGATTGGCGGCGGCGTTCCTAAGAACTTCACCCAGGACATCGTTGTTGCTGCTGACATTCTTCAGGAAAATGCACCTATGCACAAGTATGCAGTGCAGGTAACTGTTGCAGATGAACGCGACGGCGGTCTCTCAGGTTCAACACTTAAAGAAGCAAGTTCATGGGGCAAAGTTGAAACAACATTCGAGCAGATGGTTTATGCAGAAGCTACGATTGCAGTTCCGCTTATTGCCGGATACGCATATCACAAAGGCACATGGAAAAACCGTACTGCTCGTGAGTTCTCAAAATTATTTGTGACTGAAAAAGTTAATGCATAAAAGGATTGAAATGCGTTATTTATCACACGCAAACAAATTGCAAGAAGTTGTCATTCCCACGAAAGTGGGAATCTAC
>CAIWTC010000479.1 GCA_903915485.1 uncultured Ignavibacteriales bacterium
ACTAAATATATAGTATTTTATATTAAGAAATAGTGACAAACAACACTTGAAACTGACAGAGCTATCATACCAGAATTTTAAGAAGGCAGACCTTGAGGACATGGTTTCCAAAAGTCAAGCCGGAGATGAAGCGGCTTTTGCGAGCTTATCCCAAGTTATTCATCAGATTTCATTCGGATATTTCCAGTCCAAATACTACCTCCAAAAGATAAAAACCATTGAAGATGCCGAAGATTTGGCCCAAAATGTGTCCATGGCGTTCCAAAAACAATATAAAAGTGTTGATAACCTGGAAAATTGGTTGAGGCGAGTCCTTTTCCTGAACTTTGTTAACTATTATAAGAAGAGTAAAGCGCATCAGTTTTATGACATTGATGTTGTTTTGAGGAAGCGGAAAGTTTCCGAGGACCACGGTGCATCTTTCGATGTGCAAAAAATACTCGAAATAGTGCAAACGCTTTCCGGCGATAAACAGAAGGTACTGAAAATGCGCATATGGGACGACCTGCCTTTTCAGGAAATCGCGGAAGAACTAAAAAAATCAGTGGATGCTATTAAAAAGATATATTATCGGACGATTGAGGAAATTCAAAGTACGATAAAAGAATAATTAGTGCTCTGTGTCACTTTTCTTAAAATGCTTTGACTAGTTATGTAAAATGAATAAAAATAATAAAGTTTAAATGGAAACGCAAAATATTAAACACACTGAAAACGAGCTGGAAAATAGCCCTCAGATGAGAGCGCTTAGGTCAGCTATCTTCTCACAAACTCATCCCGATGGCGAAAAGTTTGGAGAGTATGTTCTAGGAAGTCTTCCGGTTGAAGAAGTTGCGGAAATTGATTCGCATACCCGTATTTGTGCGGTATGCATGGAATCCCTGAACGAGTTGACTCTTGAAATGTCAGTACTCGATTCTTATTTGGAAAGTAAAATCGTTTCATCTGAGAGAGTCTCAAACAAAGGCGGCCTAACAAGAATATTTAATCTTCCTATATTCCGGTATGCAGCAGCGGCGGTTATATTGATTGGCGTATTCTATTCGTCGCTTTCAATATTCCCTGAAGTTTTTCTATCAAAAAAATATATTTTAGGAAATTTATCCGAACTTAGCTCGATATCAATTACCCGCGGTCTTGAACAGCCTCAACTGCAGGAAGCACAGTATCAGATTTCTAACAAGGATTATGAAGGTGCGATAAAAAGTCTTCTGACACAGGTTAACACAGCGAACGAAGATGCCTTCTATATTAACTATCTTTTAGGTTTGACTTATTTACACGCTTCTTCCTCAAGTGTAGCAGGAGTGATTCCTGATTATAATAAAAGTTATCTCGAGCTTTCAAAAAATCATTTACTAAAAAGCATTGAACTGAATACAAACTCTCAATTTAAAAATATTTCTCTGGATGCATATTACTTTGCTGCCAAATCCGCAATACTATTAGGTAGTAATGATGAAGCCCGTCAGTTCCTTTCGAAAGTAGTTGAAGGAAAAGGCTCTATGATGGACGAGGCAAAAAAATTATTGAATAATTTATAATGAAGAAAGATTTCCTTTTTCGTTTAAGGGTTAAGGAATGATTTTATGCGTATACTCCCATTGCATCTATGCAATTTATTGAAGAATAGAATCTGCTTAGAAATTATTATAACCAAATCAACATCAAAAGATGAACATAAGGTAAAGGGGCTTTAATCAAATGAAATTGCGTTTGATTACTTATGCCTCTTCCATGCTCTTTATTATTGCCGGTATATCAGCATTGCTGATTTTCCAAACGGCAACAAAGAAAAAAGACTTCTCTGCAAATAGTTCTAATGAAACAGAAACTACTTTCCTTTCCGATTCCCAACAAGTGCGAATTAATTCTTTTAGAGAAACATTTATAGATTTCACCTCGAAAAAAGTTAATATTGATAGTGCTGAAAAAGTAATAGCAACTTATCCCGAAAACTCCCTCGAAAGAAAAATGCTTGAGGCCGCAATATGCGGACTACAAACTCACTATGACCGTATGTTTGAAAAACTGTATGGCGGTTTCCGTTCCGATATTCCTTACTTGGAATATTATGACCTGCTGCTTCTTTCCGCAACTGAAAGCGGGAATTATGAGCAGTTGACCAAGTTTATGCAGGAGCGGCTGAACGGAAGTAAAAGTACCGGCGCAAAATATTTGAAGGGGATTGTGTTTCAATTGAATTCAAATTTTGATTCAGCTTCAACCATATACGGGAAATTATTAGGTGGAACCACAAACCCTAAGTTGATTTTAAGGTTTGCAAACTCGCTTATGAACACAGGGCATGCGGATTCGGCAACGGTAATTCTAAATAAATATGAAAAGCAGTTATCCCATGAGTATGATAAAATTGAAGTACTGCTATTAAAGGGAGCAATATCTTTTTATG
>CAIWTC010000480.1 GCA_903915485.1 uncultured Ignavibacteriales bacterium
CTTGCAGATGCGATAGATTACCGCAAGATAGATTATAAGTGCCCGCTTGCAGTTATAATTGGTAATGAGGAAAAAGGAATTCGCCAACTTACTGCCGAAAAATGTGATTTCCTTGCAAAGATAAAAATGAATGGCGTTATAAATTCACTTAACGCTTCGGTGGCAGCGGGTATCATTCTGTTCGAAGTCTCTGCTCAAAGAGATATAACAGAATAAACATAAATATAAAATTAGAAAAATTTGTAAATAGAAATGGAGAATTAATAATATGGCGAGTACAACAGACTTTCGCTCCGGATTTGTAATGAGATGGAATAACGAGTTATGGACAGTGGTAGAATTCCAGCATGTTAATCCGGGTAACTGGCGCGCGTTCGTAAGAGCCAAATTAAAGAACATGAAAACCGGCAGAGTTGTTGAAAACCGTTTCCGTGCCGGTGAATCAATTGACCAGGTTAGAGTTGACAGAAAAACCTGTCAGTATCTTTATCGCGAAGGATTAGATTTTGTTGTCATGGATGCAGAGACATATGACCAGTTTAATGTTAGCCCTGATTTGATTGGTGTTGGTGAAAAATTTCTTAAAGAGAATATGAATATTGATATACTCTTTGACGGCTCAAGAATTATTGCAATTGAAATTCCTATGTTTGTAAACTTGGAAGTTACTATGACTGAGCCTGGATTGAAAGGAGATACAGTTTCCAATACTCTAAAGCAGGCAACTGTTGAAACTGGTGCGATGATTATGGTGCCTCTGTTTGTTAATCAAGGTGACATGCTCAAGATTGACACTCGCACAGGCGACTATGTTGAAAGAGTAAAGTAATACCTTACTTTCATAGCTTAAAATTAAGTGAATGGTGTTGAAATGGCGCCATTCACTTTTTTTGTTTATTTTAGAAGTGTTAAATCAAAATATTCTGACATAAAACAGGAAAGACCATGAGTGATCAAATAAAAATAAAAAAGGCGCTCTTAAGTGTTACTGATAAAGATGGTTTGCTACCTTTGGCGCAAACGCTTATTTCTTTTGGATGTGAACTTATCTCAACAGGGGGAACTGCAAAATACCTCTCCGAAAACAGTATTAAATACACTGAAATCAGTAATGTTTCAGGTAACCCTGAAGCATTTGGGGGAAGAATGAAAACCATTTCATTCAATGTTGAATCAGCAATTCTTTTTAACCGCATCAAAGATAAAGAAGAAGCCTCTGCTTTAGGCATCGAACCAATAGATATGGTGATCTGCAATTTTTATGACTTTAAGAGTGCGATGAAAAAAGAAATTGATTTATCTAACCTTATAGAGAAAATAGATATCGGTGGGCCGACAATGATTCGCGCTGCAGCTAAAAATTATGAGTTCGTTGCGGCAGTTACTGATGTTACTGACTACTCCTCTCTGATAGGGGAGTTAAGTAGTTCTGAAGGTGCGCTATCTATTTCCACAAGAAAAAGACTTATGGCTAAGGCCTTTAATCTCACTGCCGATTATGATTCTATGATTGCCGAAAGACTTGACGCGCTCAATAATACTCAGTCACTAAGGCTTTCGTTCAAGGACGGAATGGAAATGCGGTACGGAGAAAATTCTCATCAATCAGCATTATTTTATCGATTAGACAGCAGTGAACCTTCGTTGTCAGATATTAAAATAATGAACGGCATAGCACTTTCGTATAATAATGTTCTAGACCTTCAAGCAGCATTAGAGACTATCAGCGGATTGTGGAAACAGTCATGTGTGATTGTTAAGCATAATAATCCATGCGGGATGTGTGCTTCAGATAATCAGCGCAAAGCTTTTGAACTAGCTTGGGCAGGGGACCCAGTCTCAGCATTTGGGGGTATTGTTGCTTTTAATACGCCTGTCTCAATTGACACAGTTAAGTTCTTGGAATTTGATGCATCAGACAAATCAAAAAAGAAATTTATTGAAATAATAGCTGCTCCTTTATTTGATGACGATGCTCTTGAGTATCTTAAAATTCAGAAAAATCTACGAATCATTCGTTTTGATGATTCTATGCTCAAATCAAAAACTGAGATTAAAATTTCAAATAATTCAGCACTTGTTCAGTCTAAGGATGATGAACTTTATTCAAGTATTCAGGTTGTTACTTCTAATAGTCCTTTTATTGATAAGGATACAATTAGTTTTGGATTGATAGCCGTCAGGCATATAAAATCTAATGCAATTGCTCTGGTGCAGAAAATTGATGCAGAGACTTTCCAGTTAATCGGTTCCGGCGGGGGACAACCCAATAGATTAGAGTCTATCGAGATTGCAATCAAAAAGGCACGGAAGAATCTGAATAAAGAGTTTTTCCATAATGATAACTTGATTCTTATTTCAGATGCGTTTTTCCCATTTGAGGACAATGTTGATTTAGCACATAGATATGGGATAAAAATTCTGGTTGAACCGGGCGGGTCAATTCGAGATAAGTTCGTTATCAAAAGAGCTGAAGAATTTGGAATGACGGTAGTCTTCACGGGCAACAGGCATTTCAAGCATTAGTTTTCTGAAATAAATATTATTAGAAAACATTTAAGGGAGTTGACATCATCAACTCCCTTTTTCTATATGAATCTTGGTGTCAAACTTTACGGTTGATAAGATAAAATTTGTTTTAACTTTATTAACTCCCGATATTTTAGTCAGTTTGTTAAGTATGAAGTACTCGAAGTCGGAAATATTTTTTACCACTACTTTTAGCACAAAATCTTCTTCGCCGGAAGTATGATAACACTCCAGCACTTCAGAAATTTCAATAATTTCTCTTGTGAATTTCTCAAACGCATTTTTAGAATGTGCTGCAAGGTATATTGACACTAATGCAAGTGTACCTTTGCCGACTTTTTCTGAATCAACTAAAGCAACATACTTGCGAATAACATTTGCATTCTCAAGGCGTTTGACTCTTTCAATCATTCCGGAGGCAGAGATTCCAACTTCCGATGCGAGATTAGCATTGGTAATATTCGCTTTTGATTGAAGTATGTCTAAAATTTTGATATCGATATCGTCAAAGTTCAATTGTGCTCCTCGAACAGTTAAATAATATGTTCCCCGTTTAAGTTCTTATTCTTAAACGGGAGAACAAATAGGGGATTAAGAGTTTATAGTTTTTCGAATCTTGCTTGAAAGAAGCGAAGATATTCTGGCTCGTAAATCATTTTCAATCCGTTGATTGATTCTCTGTTGGAATAAACTTCCTCAATTGATTCAGCAACGACATCCATGTGAGCTTGTGTATAAACGCGTCGTGGAATGGTTAATCTTACTAACTCAAGGTTAGGGTTATTGTTCTCGCCGGTCTCTTTATTTCGGCCTGCAGAGACAATTCCTCTCTCCATAGTCCTAACACCTGAGTCTAAATATATCGCGGCAGCGAGTGACTGGGCAGGGTACATGTCCTGAGTTAAATGCGGCAGGAATTTTTTAGCGTTCAGAAAAACACCATGACTTCCGATTGGTTTAACTATTGGAATTCCAGATGCAATAAGTTTATTTCCGAGGTATAATACTTGACCAACCCGGGCGCGGATATGATTCTCCTCAACTGATTCAGTTATCCCTATTGCCAGTGCTTCCATATCTCTTCCGGCTAATCCGCCGTAGGTGTGCAGCCCTTCATAAACAACTACCATATTACGCGCTTTTTCGAAAACCGAGTAATCATTCAAAGCTAAAAATCCACCGATATTTACGAGCGCATCTTTCTTTGCACTCATAGTTGCGCCATCAGTCAATGAGCAAATTTCAATAACAATATCAGAGATTGATTTATCAGCATAACCTGGCTCGCGGGATTTAATAAAATATGCATTTTCTGCCACACGAGTCATATCATGGATGATTGGAATGCCATGTAAATTGGTAAATTCTCTTACGGCCTTGAGATTACTTAAAGAAATTGGCTGTCCTCCGGCCATGTTGACGGCTGTTGCCACGCAGACATAGGGAATGCGCGAAGCACCATAAGTCTCGACAACTTTTTGAAGTTTTCCCAAATCTATATCTCCCTTAAAAGGATGTTCATTATCCGGGTCGTGTGCTTCATCGATAATTACATCGATAAATATACCGCCTGCAAGTTCCTGATGAAGTCGTGTTGTAGTGAAATACATATTACCGGGGATTACATCACCTTTTTTAATCATTATTTGGGATATAATATGTTCCGCCGCTCTGCCTTGATGGGTAGGGACTATATATTTGTATCCATAATATTTTTGAATTGTTTCTTCGAGGTGATAAAAATTTTCGCTACCCGCATATGCTTCATCACCCAGCATCATTCCTGCCCACTGATGGTCGCTCATCGCAGAAGTTCCGCTGTCAGTCAGCAAATCAATGTATACATCCCTGGAGCGGAGTAGGAAAGTGTTATATCCCGCTGCTTCTAGTGCGGCTTTCCTGTCTTCATATGAGGTCATTTTTACGAGTTCTACCATTTTAATTTTGAATGGTTCAGCCCACGAGCGTTGTTTTCTTTGTTCCATAATATTATTCACTTATATTTAATCATTAATGTGTATAATATACGGTAAAATATAAATATAGCAAATATAATATGTAAAATACAGAATATCCCGTATATCCCGTATAAAATATTACAGATATTTTGCAATGTGCACTAGTCACTGAATATGAATGATAAATATGTAAAATAGTAGTTTAATTTAGTTTCAAAGACAATAAAACAATTTAGAAAATTTCCAAAAGGGATCTTCACAAAGGTTAAATAATGTTATTGTTAGAAACATAGTTGCAAAGCCGATTTTGCAATCTAAATATAATTGTTGTTAGCCTGTTAATTAACCCCTTCATAACCGTGATTATCTTTCGTATCTATATTTATGTGATTAAATTTGCATCGAAATAATTACTTTAAATTCCGTGCAAGTTTTTTGTGTATTTATCTATTCTGTTAGTGCCAGAATTCAACATGATGATTTGTACGGAATATTTTTTATGACCAAGTTATGACTGAAAGGAGCTCATACATGAGCAGGATATTTAAGAAAAATATCGCAAGTTTTTTCATTGTTGTGTTAATAAGTCTGGTATTTCTTGCTACAAAAGCAGGAATCACAGGAACCACCAAGTTAAGTGGTGGCAGTGGATGTTCTTGCCACGGTGCACAGGATCCTTCTGTAGTAGTTACAATTTCCGGCCCTGACTCATTAATAGTTAGTCAAACAGGTGTTTATACCGTTACAATGACAGGCGGACCATTAGTTACCGGTGGTATCAATATAGCAGCATCAGCAGGAGTTTTGACAGCTGCCGGCTCAGGACTGCAAAGAATTGGAACTGAACTAACTCAAACTTCACCAAATAAAACTCCAGTTGCAGGAGCAATTACTTATACTTTCACATACACGGCTCCATCTACAATAGGAGCAAATACGCTTTATGCTACAGGTATTAGCACGGACGGTAACTCTTCAGCCGACGCAGCCGATTTATGGAATTTTTCTAATGATTTTACAGTTAATGTAAAA
>CAIWTC010000481.1 GCA_903915485.1 uncultured Ignavibacteriales bacterium
GGCGGCGGATGGAACAACGGACATCCGAAGTCATTTTTTAATCAAGCCAAATATCTTGCGTCACGCGGAATGGTTGCTATGTCAGCTCAATATCGCTTGAGAGACTCAAACGGAACCTCACCTAAGGAATGTGTCACTGACGGTAAATCTGCTATAAGATGGGTACGCGCACATGCTACGGAACTCGGCATTAATCCCGATATGCTTGCTGCAGGTGGCGGTTCGGCGGGCGGACAAATTGCCGGGGCAGCAGCTACATTAAAAGGGTATGACGAACCGTCTGAAGACAAGTCAGTCAGTTCAAAACCTAACGCACTCGTTCTGTTCAATCCTGTTATTGATAACGGACCAACCGGTTATGGTTACAGTAAGACTAAAGATTATTGGGAAGGTTTTTCACCGATGCATAATATTGACAACACTACCCCGCCCACAATATTCATGGTCGGGACTAAAGATGACAAGATTCCTGTAGAAACCTCTCAGAAATTTAAGGAAACGATGGGAAAATTTGGCAGGCGCTGTGACTTAATCTTATATGAGAATGAAGTTCATGCATTTTACGGTAAGAGTAAGTATAACGAAACAGTTTTTGAAATGGATAAATTTCTTTCTTCGCTTGGCTACCTGAGTGGTAAGCCCACGATTAAAGTTACCAATTAATCAATCTAATTCATGACTAATTTTTTTAAGGAATTTATGCATTATATCAGAACATCCGCAGGAATCTGCATCCTAATTTTATCGTTGTCTTTACTGGCAGTTAATATCTGTTCAGCACAGTCTTCCGAAATTCGTACAAATATTATAAAGAAATCATCGCTGGATTTTTTCAAAGATGCTTATGTTCATGGCGAAAAGGCATCGAAGAAAATAATTTCTGATTTTCTCGCAGAAGCAGATGGACTATTGAAGTCAGCACCGCATTCTGTGATGGAAAAATCAATCATTCCTCCCAGCGGGGACAAGCATGACTTCATGAGCATGGGCCCTTACTGGTGGCCTGACCCCTCAAAAAAAGACGGACTTCCCTATATACGCAGAGACGGTGAACGGAATCCCGAATATTACCAAATACCTGACCAGGAATATTTTTCTACCTTAATGTATAACACACAAACCCTGACAGTTGCCTTTTACATCACAGGTGATTCAACATATGCAATCAAAGCAGTCGAGTTGATAAAGGTATGGTTTCTGAATGATGAGACTAAGATGAATCCAAACATGCAGCATGCACAATACATCCCCGGAATCAATACCGGTAGAGGAATTGGACTGATAGAAACGAGCGGAATATTTAGAGTACTTGACGCGGTACAAATCCTTAGGAGTTCTGCATTGTGGAGCCGCGAAGATGATAAAAAGTTTGTAAACTGGATGGAATCGTATTTCACTTGGATAACCACACACCCATACGGAATTGATGAGTCAAAAGAAAAGAATAATCATGGAACATGGTACGATGTTCAAGCGGGTTCATTGGCATTATTCCTTGGTAAAACTGATTTTGCCAAAAGACGATTTGAAGATGCCAAAGCGAAAAGAATCGGAGCACAGATTGAACCTAATGGCGAACAACCTCTTGAATTGGCACGAACAAAATCATGGAGTTACTGTAACATGAACCTTACAGCCTTTATTCATCTAGCCTTACTTGCAGAAACCGTAAATGTTGACCTTTGGAATTATCAATCTGAGCGCGGGGGTTCAATCCGCAAAGCCGTCAACTTTCTTCTTCCGTTCGCGGCAGGAACAGATAAATGGAAACATCAGCAAATTGCAGAATTTCATACGGATAGTATTCTGCACTCATTAATACTTGCCGCGAAGAAGTACGATGGGAAATTTTATAATAATTGGATGGAGGAAATTTTCCATGGTAAAGCTCCTATAACTCTGATAAATCTTTTGAACTAAACTTCTAAAGACCTGCTGTTCTGGGTAGTCTATAGAGATTATAAGTTAATAAGTAAAATATTACCCGCCTATAAAAACAGAAGGCGAACAAATGTTCGCCTTCAAAAATAAATCTAGAAATTAATTCAATGAAATTAACTGCAACTGGTAGTTCCGCCGCAAGTCATACACTTCAAACAAACACCGTTTCTAACCATAGTCATGTTATCGCACTCGGGACATACATCACCTGTATAGCCCTGCTCGATAGCATTCTTAACCTTCTTCTTGAGCATCAAAGAATCATCGGATACCGTTGAAACCTCTCTGTGAAGGCTCTCGGAAGAAGACAATGAATAATTATAACTTGGTTTTTCTTCGATGCCGTAATTAAGGTCTCTTTCGGAATGAAGCTCCGTAACATCATCAGATATTTCTGTTACGATGTTGTGAGTATCAGGAAGCATGTGCTCATCTTCATCATTTACATGAGCCAAATCATTACGGCTCAAATAGCTGACAGCCAATTCACGGAAAATATAATCAATGATTGATGTCGAGAATTTAATTTTAGCATTTCCACTCACAATGCCGCTCGGTTCAAATCTTGTAAATACAAATGCATCTACAAATTCTTCAAGAGGTACACCATGCTGAAGGCCTAATGAAATTGCGATTGCGAAGCAGTTTAACAAACTTCTTACCGTTGCGCCTTCGCGGTGCATGTCGATAAAAATTTCGCCAAGCTGACCGTTCTCATATTCACCGGTTCTGATATAAACACTTTGTCCGTTAATTTTGGATTTCTGAGTATATCCTGTTCTTCTGTCCGGTAGTCTTTTGCGTTTTGCAATATATCTATGAATGACTCTTTCGGCAATTTTAACGATGTCATTTTGGTCTCTGTCTTCAAGCAGTTGTTCCAAATCATCGTCAAACACTGAACTTAAAGGCTGAGAAAGTTTAGAGCCGTCTCTATAAATTGCATTTGCCTTCAGGCCTAATCTCCATGATTCGAAATATGCTTCTTTGATATCATCAACTGCAGCTTGATTCTGCAAGTTAATTGTCTTTGATATGGCACCCGAAATAAACGGTTGTGCGGCAGCCATCATTTTGATATGCGCCATCGGACGAATGAATCTTGAACCCGTCTTTCCACACTTGTTAGCACAGTCAAAAACAGGATAATGCTCTGCTTTAAGGAACGGTGAACCTTCAATAGTCATTGTTCCGCAAACATAATCATTTGCCATTGCAATTTCCTGACGCGAGAACCCAACTGATTTCAATAAATCAAATGAAGGTGAATTGATTTGCTCACTCGTAAATCCAAGTTGCTGTGATAAGAACTCATCACCAACCATGTAACGGGAGAAAGCAAAACTAAGTTCAAAAACAGTAGGAAGCATCACATCAATTTTCTGCAAAATTTCTTCTGTGAACCCTCTTGCCTTTAGAGATTGATGATTGATGTAAGGCGCACCGGCAATTGTACCGTGTCCTTTAGCATACTTAATAATCTCATCAATTTCTGTATCAGAATATCCAAGATTAACCAACGCCGGAGGAATTGATTGATTTATAATCTTAAAGTATCCGCCACCTGCTAATTTCTTAAACTTAACCAAAGCAAAATCAGGCTCTACTCCGGTAGTGTCACAGTCCATAACCAAACCAATTGTTCCGGTTGGAGCAATAACAGTTACCTGTGCGTTACGGAATCCGTATAACTCACCAAGTTCTACAGCTTTATTGGATATTTCTCTTGCGGCCTGAAGCAACTCGATAGGACAATGCTCAGGATTAATTCCAACAGGAACAATGCTTAATCCTTCATACTCACTTTTATCCTCATTATAAGCGGCTCTTCTATGGTTACGGAGGACTCTAAGCATGCTATCCTTATTACGAAGATAACCCGTAAATGTACCAAGCTCTTTAGCCATTTCCGCAGAAGTAGCGTACGCTGTCATGTGCATTATTGATGTTAAGGCACCGCACATAGCAAATGCAGATTCGCTATCATAAGGAACTCCCTGAAGCATCAGCAAAGCACCTAAATTAGCGTAACCCAAACCAAGAGTTCTGAAGTCATAACTTAATTGAGCAATTGATTTGCTAGGGAACTGAGCCATCATTACGCTAATCTCTAAAACGATTGTCCAGAGTTTCGCAGTATGTTCAAATCCGGCTACATCCATTTTTTTTGTAGTCGAATTATAAAATTTTATTAAGTTAATAGAAGCTAAATTACAAGCTGTGTCATCAAGGAACATATACTCACTGCATGGATTCGATGCTTTGATTTCACCGTCTTCAGGGCAAGTATGCCATTCATTAATTGTAGTATGATATTGAACGCCGGGGTCAGCGCAAGTCCATGCTGCGTAAGCTATTTCTTCCCAGAGTTCTTTTGCCGGCATTGTTTTGCATGGCTTAGGAAGTCTGTTTTCTTTTTTAGCTTTACTCTTTTCGGTGCGCCAGTAGAGGTTCCAATCAGTATCATCAATTATGGCTTCCATAAATTCATTTGTGATACGAATCGAGTTATTAGAGTTTTGACCCGATACTGATGCATACGCTTCAGAATTCCAATCTGTGTCATAAACCGGGAATTCAATAGTCTTAAAACCCATCTTTGCAAGATGAATAACTCTATCGACATAATTCTGAGGTACTTTAACTTTTCGCGCATCAGCAATAGCTTTTTGAAGCTTTAAATTTAGGCGAGGATTAAACTGATCATTTTCAGGATGTTCTTCATAACAAGCCCTCATGATGTTGTTCAAATGCTGATTGCATAACTGTGAACCGGTAACAAGTGCCGCAACTTTTTGTTCTTCTAAAACTTTCCAGTTAACAAATTCAAGAATATCAGGATGATCAAGATCAAGACATACCATCTTCGCTGCACGGCGGGTAGTTCCACCAGATTTAATAGCACCTGCTGACCTGTCACCTATTTTAAGAAATGACATTAATCCCGAAGACCTTCCGCCTCCGCTTAAAGGCTCGGCAGAACTTCTGATATTTGAGTAGTTCGACCCTGTACCGCTGCCATACTTGAATAGACGGGCTTCACGAACCCATAGGTCCATTATTCCGCCTTCATTGACTAAATCATCGTTTATAGATTGGATGAAGCAGGCATGAGGCTGTGGATGAGTATATGCATCGGTAGCCTGAATTAATTCACCAGATGAATAGTCTACATAATAATGTCCTTGAGCAGGACCTGAAATGCCGTAAGCCCAATTTAGGCCTGTGTTAAACCACTGTGGGGAATTTGGAGCTGCCATCTGATAGGTTAATGAATACATTAACTCTTCATAAAAAGCCAAAGCAGACTCTTCTGAATCAAAATATTTACCTTTCCACCCCCAATAAGTCCAGCACCCTGCCATTCTATGAAATACCTGTCGTGCATCATGCTCGCCTGAATAGCGCTCCTTCTCAGGTAATCTGAGTAACGCCTCTGAATCAGCAACTGAAGGCTGAAGCCACTCGGGGACACCTTCTTCTCTTTTCTTTTTCAGAACAGTGGGGATACCCGCCTTTCTGAAATATTTTTGTGCAATGATATCAGTAGCAACTTGTGACCAAAATTTTGGCACTATAACATCATCGCACTTAAAAACAACCGTTCCGTCAGGATTCCTTATCTCTGAAGTTCTAGTATCAAGCTCTAGCCCGCTATAATGACATCCCGTCTCTTTTACATAGTATCTAGATATTTGCATAGTATAAATATTTATTAATTGTGGGTAGTGAAAAAAATTACAACTGAAACTAATACTATCTGCAATACCTCGCAAAAAAAATTTTACAATTTTTGTGAAAATCTTTTTTCCCTTGATAAAAGTTTTTTTACCGACCATTTTCCACCGTTTACCGATAAGGGGTTTTCCATTTTTGTGATTTTGCATAAGTTTACATCAAACATTTAACGAATGAGGTAAACAAATGAATACAAAAATTGGTATTAACCCTAGAATACTGCTTGGTGCCGTGTTGGTACTGGTTGGCGGAACAATATTTTTGGACAATTTAGGCATTATTCAATTCAGCGCGTTTGAAATGATTTTCTCAGTTCCGGGAATAATGTTCATAATAGGGCTGTTTTTGGTAATTAATTCCAGAAGAACCATTTTTGGCGGCAGTCTTATGGCTGTGGGCGTTTTTCTTGGGCTTTTGAGAGTATTTAATTTTAACTATGGTATCGGGATAATGTTCCCGATTGTTATGATATTCCTGGGTCTGAACATTATTTTCAAGAAAAGAAACTTCAAAGTCCCCGGAGAGACATATTTTAAGCAGAATAGAAAAGTATACAACGAAGACCAGTTAGAAGATGTTTCTATTTTCGGCGGTGGAGTAAAAACTTTCAATTCAGATAACTTTCAAGGAGGTTCTGTAACTGCCATTTTTGGTGGTTCAGAAATAGACCTTTCATCCTGTAAACTTGCGCCCGGCGAGCAAGTTATTGATTTAGTTGTCCTCTTTGGAGGTGTAGAGATAATAGTTCCTTATGACTGGAAAATTCAAGTAGAAGTAACTCCTTTATTTGGAGGATTCTCGAACAAATATAAACGCGACCCAAAGATGATTTTGAATCAAGACGGAATTCTCAGAATTAAAGGGACTGTTGTTTTCGGCGGCGGTGAAATTAAATTTAGATAGAAAGTTTTTCAAGAATGAAAATATTCGATACTCCAAATAGCACTTCTATTGCGGTCGACCCAATGGACATCAGTAAGCAGAATGAATTAGCAGGGCTGCAGTCATTTCTGTCGTCATTGAGATTACTCATGGCCGTGCCGATTATTTCTATAGTGTACTTCAGTTACCTGTTCATAATGAACAAGATTTCCTTTGCAACCTCATCACTGGATTCATTATCCACAGGATTGTTTTTAACCGCATTAATATTAGGGCTCCCCTACTCTTCTAAGTTTATAGAATTCAAAAAGAATAACCTCGTTTCATTTCTGCTTACTCACAGCGCAGGTGCCGTAACTATTTCGTTGGTTTATACCACAATACACTATTACTTCATAATTAAAAACTATGCGCATATTTCAGAATTTGAATTCTATTTTTCAACTTTATATATCCGTTTTGTTATCTGGATTTTAGTCTATCTGTTTATTCAGATATTCATTTATTTACTTCTTTATTATGACAAATTGCTTGAAAAGACTAAGGAAGAGATTGCATTAAAGAATTTAATAACGGAAGCAGAACTAAAAAGTTTAAAGTTTCAAATCAATCCGCATTTTATTTTTAACAGCTTAAACTCAATAGCTGCGCTTACTTCCATTGAACCCGACAGCGCAAGGCAGATGACAATAATGCTTGCCGACTTCCTCAGGGCAACTCTTTCAACTAATTTACGGCAAAAAGTTCCTCTGTCTGATGAGTTAACACAGCTACGCCTGTATGCATCGATTGAGAAAATCCGTTTTGGCGACAAGTTTTCATTCAATGAAAATGTGGATGAATCACTCCTGGCAATACAATTACCTAACATGCTTATACAGCCTCTACTGGAGAATGCGATTAAGTATGGTGTTTATGATGCTCTCGAGAACATAAACATCGACCTGATTGTTGCTAAAGAAGATGGATTTTTGGCAATCACGATGGAAAATGATTATGAAGAGGACAGCCGCAAAATAACAAACGGCAGCGGTGTTGGACTACTTAATATTCAAAGCCGGCTTTCCCTGCTTTATGATAGGAATGATTTAATACAAATACGAAAAGAAAAGTCAAAGTTTAAAGTTATATTAAAGATTCCGGATTAAAATAATTTAGAACTTTATGTCAGCAAAATACAGAGTAATAATAATCGATGATGAGGAACTTGGAAGAAAGGTAATTAAAAAATACCTGTCTGAATTTCCACAATTTGAAATAGTTGGTGAAGCAGCAAATGGATTTACAGGAATTAAATTAATTCAAGAAAGTAAGCCTGACCTCGCTTTTCTTGATATTCAAATGCCCAAACTTACCGGATTTGAATTATTGGAGTTAGTTGATGAACCGATGAATGTTATATTTGCAACAGCATACGATCAGTTTGCCGTGCAGGCGTTTGAAATGAATGCCGTTGACTATTTACTCAAACCATTTTCGCCCGAAAGATTTAAGCAGGCAATCGATAAGTTTTTATCACAATCTCAAAAATCCCAATCTGAAAATCTTGATAAATTGAAGAGTTTTGTTGAGAGTGAGAAAAAAGTAATAGACAGGTTTCCAATAAGGGATGGAGCGAAAATTATCATTCTCAATCTTGATGATATTCAGTATTTTGAAGCGCAGGATGACTATGTTTTAGTAAGAACGACTACAACAAAATATCTCAAGAAGCAGACCATGAAATCTCTTGAAGAAAAACTTCCACCAACTAATTTTGTTAGGATTCACCGTTCATATATTGTAAATCTCGACTTCTTTAAAGAAATAGAAATTTACGACAAAGAGTCGTATAGACTGCGCCTTACCACAGGAATGGTTTTAGAAGTAAGCAAGTCCGGATATCAAAACATTAAAAGGATAATCAGTTAGCAATATCGCTAAAATTCTTTAGCAGAAGTTTGCCGTTTTTCATCAGTATTTTATCATCAAGATAAATAGTTGGCTTTTTAACAACACCATCTAGATGAACCGGAACATCGATACTCCCACCCATTGATTTGTTATTACCCAAAGCAATGTGAATAGTTCCAAGCACTTTTTCATCCTCCAGAAGAACACC
>CAIWTC010000482.1 GCA_903915485.1 uncultured Ignavibacteriales bacterium
CAGTCAACTAAAATAAATTTTTCTTCTACCTCATTCAGGAAGTACTTCAAGAACACTTCCTGGTTGTTTGCAGAAAAAATATTCCGTTTGTTGCTTGGTTTCTTTGTCAATGTTATTGTCATCAGATATCTGGGTCCAGAAAAATTTGGGACAATAAGCTATTCGCTAAGTCTCGTCGGACTTTTCACCGCAATCGCTTCCCTTGGACTTGAATCTATAATTGCCCGTGAAATAGTAACTGCTCCCGAAAACAAAAATGAAATTCTTGGTTCTGTATTCGGCCTGCGCATTATCGGTGGCATTACCGCAAGCATCTTGCTAACACTTACTCTTATATTTTCCGATGATAATTACGAAACAAAGCTGCTTATAGCAGTTATAGGTTTATCGCTAATCACTCAAGCATTTATAGTTATTGAATTTTATTTCCAATCTCAGGTCAAAGCAAAACTTACATCAACAGTTCAGATGACCAACATCATCATCACAAGTATTTTCCGGTTGATTATGATTTATTTTCATGCAAGTCTATTTTGGTTTGCATTTTCATATTTGCTGGAAAGTCTGGTCCTTGCGATTGGATTTTCAATTCTATATTCCAGTCAGGGTCTGAAACTAAAAGATTGGGCATTCAACAAAACACGCGCCACTTCTTTAATTAAAGATTCATGGCCGCTCATCTTTAGCGGTGTTGTGATTGCGGTGTACTTGAAAGTCGACCAGATTCTAATCAAAAAAATGATGAGCGAAGAAGCAACAGGACTTTACGCTTCAGCGGTTCGTCTTTGCGAAGCGTGGTACTTTATTCCAATGGCAGTTTCTGCATCATTGTTTCCCGCGATACTCTCAGGGAAAAACTTGGGAGAAGAACATTATCTTTCAAGACTCCAAAAGCTTTATGATATTCTTGCATGGATTGCAATTGGTATCGCACTCCCGGTAACATTCCTAAGTACAGATATAATGCGGATTTTGTTCGGGGTAAAATTTATTCCTGCTGCGACATCACTGACAATTTATATATGGGCAGGTGTCCCTACATTTTTAGGAGTGGCATCGAGTCAGTACCTTATTGCCGAGAACTATACCAAAATGTCATTTTACCGCACACTTGCGGGTATGATTATGAATGTCATACTTAATTTGATTTTAATTCCTATATATGGAATTAATGGGTCAGCAATTGCTACCCTTATTTCTTATTCAATAGCTACATTTTCCATTGGCGCTTCCCGCAAAACTTTTTTTCAACTTTGGATGATGATTAAGGCGATTTTATTTATCGATTTGTTTATCTTTACACACAAATTATGGCAGAAAAACTCTCAACCAAAATAAAAACGGTTTTGGACTTAACTATTTCCGAACCGCAAACACTTCAAGCGCTTCTTTCCCAGAAAGTGAGCGGATACCTATTAGATGAAGGCTGGTTTGAATCTTATTCAACCAAGACTTCCGTCGGCAAGAATGGAATACCTATCCCATGGTTCACATATCCAGCGATAGATTTTCTAACCCCCAGACTAGACTCTTCGATGACTTTGCTTGAATACGGTGCCGGGAACTCAACTCTATATTTTTCTGACCGAGTAAAGTTTGTAGATGCAATCGAACATCATGAAGGATGGCATGAAACTATAAGCAAGAAGACAAAAGCAAATGCAAAAGTTCACTTAGTTCCCCCTGATGAAATAGTTAACTATGCTCAATATCCATTAGAGTTTTCAAAAAAATACGATATCATAATTGTTGATGCAATCGAAAGAGTCAAATGCCTTGAAGAATCTGTTAAAATGATTTCCAAGGGAGGAGTTATTATTCTTGACGATTCCGAAAGAGACGAGTATGAAGACGGTGTAAAGTTTATTAAAAGTTTTGGGTATAAAGATATCCGCTTCTGGGGAATGGCCCCAATTGTGCTTTACAAAAAGTGCACAACTATTTTCTATAAAAATGAAAATTGTTTGGGCATTTAGTGAAGAATTGGATTAAATTTAAGCGTATGATATATTACTCCTTCGCACCTTTAATTAGGGTTTGGACCTGTTATAGTTGGAAATGGTGCTTTTCGAAGAAACCCAATATTTGGTTGGTTGTTGGTGCAGGGTGCACTAGCTTTAAAGGATGGTTCTGTACTGACAAATCGTTTTTGGATATTTCTAACAGACGTGATTTTGAAAAGTATTTCAAGAAAAAGAATATCTCAAAGATTCTCGCAGAACATGTTCTAGAACATTTGACTGATAGCGACTTAAAAGCAATGGCCAAAAACTTTGCTGAGTTTTCATCTGACGATATAAATATCAGAATTGCTGTTCCTGATGGCAATCATAAAAATCAGAACTATATTGATGCGGTTAAACCCGGCGGACTCGGTTCAGGAGCTGATGACCATAAACATTTGTTCACTCACGAATCCTTAGCAAAATACTTTACGGACGCAGGGTTTATTGCAACCTATCTGGAGTATTGGGATAACAATAATTATTTTATCACAAAATATAAAAAAGACGAGAATGGATTTATTAAGAGATCTCTGATTAACGACAGCCGAAATGCTGATGGGAGTCCTAACTATACTTCAATAATAATAGATTTCAAAAAACGACATTAAATATAAATAGGTTAAATATGCCATTAATAGATTGGAATGAC
>CAIWTC010000483.1 GCA_903915485.1 uncultured Ignavibacteriales bacterium
CGCTATTGAATCGCAATACTTGTGGAAGTACAGTTCACAAATACACTCTCTGGAAATTGGCAACGAACCAAATCATTTTATTATGCATAACACAAGAGATAGTTCATGGGGTTATCCGGAGTATAAAACCGAATTTGAAGCTTATGTAAAAGCAATTAGTGAAATCATTCCTGATGTTCGTCTCTCCGGCCCGGCAACCGCAAGCAACTACAAGCCTTGGTTAGTTGATTTTGCTAAAGATGAAAGTAAGAATGTTGTTGTTCTATCCCATCATAATTATCCGATGAGTCCTCAAAAGGGGAGTATCGAGCAGATGCTTAGTAAAAAACTGATGAAAACAAGTTCAGTATTGTTCAGCGATTTGGTAAGTGTAGCCGCCGGACAAAACAAAAAATTCAGGTTAGCGGAATGTAATTCAGTGTATAACGGCGGATTGTTAGGAGTAAGTAATTCATTTGCCTCCGCTCTCTGGGGTGCTGACTATATGTTCAATCTTGCAAAAAGCGGTGCAGTTGGTTTGAACTTCCATACCGGAGCAACCAATCCATACACTCCAATCGCGTATGCTAAAAATGTCTATACCGCTAAACCGTTATTTTATGGAATGTTGTTATTCGCACAGGGTGGCAATGGCAGTTTCCTCCCGATAAATATTTCCGATACATCTGCAAATGTAAGTTACTATGCTGTTAAAGAATCCTCTGGACATTTAGCTTTAACTATTATTAATAAGGACACACTTAAAAGTTATACAATTAATGCATCATTAATCGGAACTTCTAATTTTAAGGAATGTAAAATAATGCGATTAACTGCACAGTCTGTATCTGCAACGACTGATGTTTTGTTTGGCGGAGGAAGTGTCAATTCGGATGGAACATGGGTCCCGAAGGCAAATGAAGTAGTGCTGAAAGATTCAAAGGGTAATTTCATAATTACAGTTGCTGCGGGAAGTGCAGCGAGTGTGCGTTTCTCTGACGGTAGTTCAAGAAAACAATAAGAGTTAAGAATTTATTATAAAGAAATCGTGATTAATATTATTAGGATTTCCAAATATATTAAAATGAATACTGCGTTATTGAGATCATTCAATATTCATGTGATGGCTGAAGTATGTGCTAATAGAGGAGATATTTAGAATATCAGGCAGTTGAGGGTTATAATTACAGCATTAACATGATGCGTTAACGACACATTAACTATTTGCGGTCTTTCATTTTTTACCTATCTTAGTTTGAACTATTAATAAAATCGAAGTAGGAAAGCAATCATTTGAAAAAACTCAGCTTATTTTTTTTGGTATTCGTTTTCTTTAGCCTTTTTGCAAAGTTGGCAGGTCAGACAAGAGTTGACAGTCTTAAGCAATCTCTTTCTTCCGCAAAGGGAGCAGATCGCATCCAAATACTTGTTACATTAAGCCAACAACACCTCTATATTGATGCAGTGCAGGCTAAAACCTATGCTGAGGAAGCACTTACACTTTCCAAACAAGCTTCAGATATTCATCTCACGGCAGAATCATATTATTACTTAGGCTTCAGTAAATACCGTCTCTCCAATTACCAGGAGGCTATTGACGATTTGTATAAATCCGTGGAATTACACAACGGCTTAAACGATTTACTCTCTGCAGCCAGCGCGAAAAACCTCAATGCGATTATCCACTACTACATTGGTCGATATGAAATATCAGTAAAATTGTATTCTCAGAATTTAGTCTTCTACAAATCCAGGAATATGATGAAAGAGTATTCCAAGATGCTGACCAATTTAGCTACTGTTTATACAAAGAAAGGGGATAATGATAAAGCAGTTGAGAATTTGATTTCAGCAGAAGCATATGCAAAGCAGTATGCAAGTGAGGATGCGTATTTTGTCGGCAATATTATTTGTAATCTGGGGGAAGCATATTTCGGGAAAAATGAAATCAAACTTGCAATGCAAAAGTATTCTGAAGCATTGACCTATTTTAATAAAATCAAACTTGTTGATGCAATCGCTAATACACAAATGGATATTGGTTTGGCTTACCTTACTACCAAAGAGTATCCGAAAGCCATACAATACTTTAGCGATGCAAAGAGCAATTATCTGACTATTCATTATGATAAGGGAATAATGGATGTTGAGGAAAACATTATCCATTATTATAAGTGTATTGGGCAGTATGACAAAGCGTTGGAGGAAACTAAATTCTTGGAAACACTTTGTTCTCAATTAAAAGATTCAGTGATGCTGGCGGAGTGCTTTAGCCATTACGCGGATATCTATGATAACAAAAAAGACTTTTCCTCAAGTTCGAAATATTACAAGAAATATTTTGAGCTAAAAAGCCGTATTGAAAAAGAGCAGAACATTCAAAATATGATTGGGTTGGAAATTCTCACTGATGCAGAAATCAAAGATTTTGAAAATTTGTCGTTAAAACAGGAAAATGAGCTTCAAAAAGTTAGGTTGAAAACCAACAAGTTTATATTCATAAGCGTAATTATTGTGCTTTTATTGATATCTTACTTTGTGTTTATGCTTTATAAAAAAGAAAAAAATATAAGGAAATATGCGGTTCTTCTTGAGAAGAAAAATGAGGAGATTAATCTTCAGAACACAAAACTGGAAGAAGCAATCCAGACAAAGGACAAATTCTTTTCAATCATAGCGCACGATTTGCGAAGTCCTTTCACCGGACTACTTGGACTGACGGAATATATATTAGAGCACACAACTTCATTCACGCATGAGGAATTACTTGATGCTTTTACAAAAATGCATGCTTCCATAAATAACCTATATACATTGCTGAAGAATTTACTCGAATGGACCTTGATGCAGCAAAATAAAATTTCATTTAATCCAAGTGAAACTGATTTGCAGAAGGTTATTGATTTTAATATAAATCTAATATCACCGTTGGCAGATAAAAAAGATGTAAAA
>CAIWTC010000484.1 GCA_903915485.1 uncultured Ignavibacteriales bacterium
AAACTAATATTTTTCTTTTGGCAGTATCCGAAAATAGTTGAAGCGCTGTATCCATGCCGGTTTTCCTTGCTAACCCTACACCGCCTGTTTTTGCCGGTAAGGCATTGTCCCCGGAGGCCGCATCTATGTAGGCTAAGTTCATTGAACTAGCATCACTGCTGGCTGCCGATTTAACCGGAGATTGAATTAAATCATTAAAATCCTGCAGGGTTAATTTATTCTGCAGTTTAACTTCATCTGAGGATGAGACTAAATTATTAATCACAAAAAGGAATAAAGTATTTGTTAGAGATTTCTTTGAGTTTCTCGAAAGCGAATGAAGCAGTCTTTTAATATTTTCTCTTTCATCGATAGCAGGTATTACTACTATGGTATCAATATCTGCTTTGGGTGAATAGACAGCAGTATATTTGTTCCATTCAAATTTATTTAGGTAATTATCTGTGAAGTTAGTTCCTGCTTTGCTCAAAAATTATCCTATGAAATTTTCAATTAATGGGCGGGCATTTTCATAATAGGGGGCGTCAATCCAATTTATTTTTACTCCCTGTTTTTCCATTCTTCTGAACCATGTCATCTGCCGTTTGGCAAAATTATATATTGCGAACAATAATTTCTCTTTCATATCATCAAGAGTAATTTCGGAGAGTAAGTATGAGGTAATGAACTTATATTCCAATCCGAAAAATTTTAATCTATCAGGGGATATTCCCGCTGCAAGGAGTTGCTGAACTTCCTCAATCATTCCTTCTTCGAATCTTGAGCTTAATCGTTTCGCAATTATCTGTTTGCTGAGTGCGCGGTCGATATTTAATCCAATCACAAGTGCTGTTAGTTCTGATACGAAATTACTTATTTTGGCGGACTCTGCTGTGTTATCGCTTTCGGCGATTAATATCGCTTTTATGATTCTTTCTCTTTCAATAAGGTCAGTTGAATTATGCAACTGAGACGAAATATTTTTTAGATGAACAACAAGTTCTTCGGTGGCAAGTTGATTAAGTTCATCAACTCTGCTGCTGTCAAAATCTGCCTTTGTAAAACGGTAATTTTGGAGAATAGATGAGAGGTAAAGTCCGCTGCCGCCGACTAAAAATGCATTTTTAGAAGCTGAATTAATTTTATGAAAGGCCTGAATAAAATCCTTCTGATATGAAAAAACATCATATTCGTCAGATGGATTAAGAATATCGATTAGATGTATTGGAATAGAAATATCATCAACCAACAGATCGGCATAATCCTTGCCCGAACCAATATTCATGCCTCTGAAAAACTGCCGGGAATCGCATGAGATTATTTCGCCATTAAAATGACGGCATAGTTGTGCTGCAAGCCTTGTTTTTCCACACGCGGTTGGACCAAGAATGGTTATAAGTTTCGGCACAAATTATTTTGGCTCATTATTAAAAGGAACAGTCCGGTTAATACTCTTTAACAACGGGCAGTTCGATTGTAACAGTTGTACCTTCTCCAAGCTGGCTTTCGACAGTTATGTTTCCGTCGTGCTCTTTGACAATCTTTTCGGTAATTGGTAGTCCAAGTCCGACGCCATGTGGTTTGCCGTGAGACATAAATGGATCTTTGACTTTATCCAAAATACTTGAAGGGATACCGACGCCGTGGTCTTTGAATGAAATTAATATCTTAGATTCGTCTTCACTCAATCGTGCGGTGATATAAAGTTCGCCGCCTTGCGGCATTGAGTCGCAAGCGTTCTTAGTAATTTGGAAAAATGCCTGATACATTTCCCGTTTGTCAATGTTGACAAGAACTTCAGGTCCGAGTTTCTTAAATAGTTTTGTTTTTCTGTAATCAACATACTCTGCGAGTAAATCTATTAACTCGGTTAGAACTCTATGAAGGCTGATTACTTTTTTGTTCAACACAGTTTTACCTTCTGAGAAACTCAGTGTGGTTAAAACCAAATCCACAACGATATTTGACTGCTCAATCATCATCATGATTACCTGGTTGATGTCAGGAGATAAGTTTTTCTTCCTGATATGTTCGGCAAGATTTTTAATTGTGATGATAGGTTTCTTGATGTCAGAAATTAAAAACTTGGCAACTTTACCAAGTGAGGTGAGCCTGTCAGTCTTCAAAAGCTGCTCAACTAGTTCCGCGTTTTCAAGTGCAATTGCTATATGAACAGAAAGTACACTCAAAAATGTTTCATCAAGTTTTGTGAATAAACCGCGTTTTGAGTTTAGTAATTGTATGACTGCAACAATATACCCGGCTTTATTCTTAATCGGGAAGCATAACATTGACTTAGTGATATATCCGGTTTCTCTGTCAACATTTGCTTCAAATCTTTTATCTTTTCGCACATCTTTGATATTAACAATCTCTCCGGTTGCGGCTACCCATCCGGCGAGACCTTGTCCAATTTTTAATCTAATCTCTTCGATATCGTCACCGCGTATGACTTTGGACCACAACTCCTGAGCGTTTGAATCAACTATATAAAGTGTTCCTCTGTCAGCCTCGGTAAGTAATGAAGCGGCTTGAACAATTGTATTAAGGACCTCATCAATTTTAATATTTGAATTCGTGATTTGCGCGGCCTCAATAATCAACTTTAATTGTGCCGATGTAAGTTCAGGTTCATCTGACTTATTGATTTGTTTTGAGTGCGGTGCATCAGCGGTTAATGGTGCCGTAAACTTAAATTCTTCATCACCAAATTTTGCTTTGCCTATTTCTTCAGCATTATTGAAAATAAATTTATCTTCATCGAAGTCTGATTCATCATCAGAAACTAAAATATTTTCTCTCATGTTATCGCTCTTGGGAATTATTTCATCCTGGTCAGCCTCTGATGGATATTCGTAAACAGGGGTATCGAATGAATCCTCGACTGGTTGTGCTACTGAAGAAGCTATCAGATTGCCAAATTCATCAAATTCAAACTCTTTTATTGGCTGGTCTGGGTCAGCGGTTAAATCATTTCCGGTCCATTCACCAATCCTTAGTTCATTGCTCGCAAGAGGTGAAATCCCATCACCGATAAAGGAAGTTTTTTCATTCACACTGATGCTGTCAGTGGGCAATTCTTCCGAATTTTCATCCGGGGTCGAAAAACTCCACGATAAAAATTCATGCGCTTTAGAATCATCGTCCAGGGACTCAGTGGTTGAATCTGTATCAGTATCGAAAGTCGGGAAAGTTTGTCTGTCCGATTCTGTAGAAGGAAAATTATTATTTGCAACATTTTGTGATTCTGAAGGTGCCTTAAACTCAAATTCAGATGTTAAAGAAGTTCTTTCTCTTGCGAGTGGGCCGGCTTCTGCAGAGTCAATTGAACCGAAGTTAAAATCTGTTTTGTTTTCATCACTGTCAGTAGTCGGGTTTTCATTTAGAGAGTCAACACTAACATTCGAGAAGTTAAAGGAATCCTCATAAGTGGTGCTGAATTTCTTTGGGAATTCATCCATTGGTACTTGTTCAAATTCGGGATTGACTTCATCCACAAACTCGCCTGTCTTCAATCCAACGGTGGGGTCATTGAACTTTGATTGCGGATAGGTAAATGGGTCGAGGGATGACTCGGGATTCCTAAGAATACTGTTGAGTTCTTCTGAATATATTTCTTTTGATAGTTTGAACTCAGATAAGTCGGCCTGTCCTGAATCAAGTCTTTGTATCGTGTTCAAAATGTTACGGTGACTGGCTACAAGTGCTTTGACAACATCTCTGTGAAGTTTGTAAACAATGGATGGTTTGTTGGAAACAGCCGAGGACCTGCGTGCTTGCCGTTCCATGAATTCCTTTTCGCCGAAAAAATCACCACTTGTTTTTTCAAATATCCTTTGGCCATCTACGGGTTGTGCGTACTTTATTTTTATCTCCCCTTCGAGCAGCAGATATATCTCATCAGCAGCATCTCCGGTTTGAAAAATGATATCTCCTTCCTTAAAGGAAATCACATCTTTTTGGCTGATGCTCAATTGGAGTTCTTGAGGCGATACGCTTTCAAAAAGTTTATTTGCTTTTATTGATTCATTTATTTTAACTTGTGCCATTTGATTCTTAACTTTATTTTCAAATGAGTGACATTACAAACAATATACAAACAGGAATCAACCATTTAATGGAAAATGATTCATGCTTACGAAAAATTATTGAAGCTAACCCTCAATGCAACTTAAAACCGCAGAGAAAATATTTTCTGCGATTAGTGGAAATAATTATTGTTCAGCAATTATCCGTCAGGGCAGCTGCTACAATTTACAAAAGATTTACATCCTACTATCAAGGTAATATATCTTCATCAATTATTTTATCTACTTCCGATGAAACCTTGCGTAATTTAGGAATATCTACGAATAAAGTAAAGTTTATTAAAGATATAGCACAAAAAATAGAAAATAAACAGCTAAATTTAAAAGGAATTATTTCCAAAAGCGAAGAAGAAATTTCCCGTGAATTAATTCAAGTAAAAGGAGTAGGCGTCTGGTCAATTCACATGTTCCTGATGTTCACTCTCTGCCGTTTGGATGTTTTGCCTGTTGGTGACCTTGGAATCCGTAAGGCCGTACAAAACATCTATAAATTAAAATCTCTCCCCGATGAACAAACAATAGCAAAAATCGCAAAGAAGAACCGATGGAGTCCCTATAGTTCCATTGCAAGTTGGTACTTATGGCGCAGTTTAGATAACAAGTAACCTAGTGTTTGCCTGTGCTTCCAAAACCGCCATCAGCGCGCTCGGTCTCAGTTAGTGAGCTAGACGAGGATATTTCTGCCTGAAATACTTGCGAAAGGACTAACTGTGCAATTCTTTCTCCGCGTGAGATAACGAAGGTATCTTTTCCAAAATTGATTAATAAAACTTTAATTTCGCCTCGATAGTCAGCATCAATGGTTCCGGGTGAATTAAGTACAGTAACACCGTGCTTTGCTGCTAATCCGCTTCGGGGTCTGACTTGAATTTCGAAACCTTTTGGAATTTCAACGGCTAAATTTGTGGGAACAATAGCCGTAGAAAGCGATGGGATAGATATCTGTTCTTGAATTGCTGCTCTGATATCCATGCCCGATGAATCGGGGGTTTGGTATAAAGGTAATTCAATATCGTTAAATTCGTTAGTGAGCCGTTTGAAGCTGAGTTTTATCATTTTATTATTCTTTATGTGAATGTTCAGTTATGAGTTAAGAGATATTTTTTCTTAATAATAAATTTAATGAATGGCGTGAAACTATTTTGAAGATAAATAAAGAAGCCAGGAAAACAAACAGCATAGCAATCTTTATGATATTATGACCGTTTAAGTAATTCCAGTTCATATAATAAACTGTTCCGATTATGATGACCATTAGAAGGACTAGCGATACTTTGTTCCACTCATATTTAATAGGAAAAAC
>CAIWTC010000485.1 GCA_903915485.1 uncultured Ignavibacteriales bacterium
ACAAATATTCCGTACCTACGGCACTCAGCACACTTTTTCTATTCTTTTCTACAGATATTTCGTCCCGCTGGGACTTTGGAAATACATTTTTATTTATGTAATTAAAATATTATCCTAAATATAACAGTTCCGTAGGAACGGAATCTTGGTAACCCCGCAGCAACGAGCACTTGTTAAGCTCCATCGGAGCAGCATCTTTCCGCAATATGTTAGGGACCGGATATCCTTGACATATACAAACAGATACCCACACGAAATGTTAGAGAACTATATGTTATTTATCTAAACACTGTGTAACCAAATTTCACTTCATCAACTTCAAATCAAAAACAACATCCGTAACCGACCATCTTGCCGGAGCGGTGATAACTTCTTCCAATATTTCAAACGGTTCAGATGGTCTGAATGGGTACGGGAAACCAAAATCGTAACTTCCGTTCTTATTGATATCATAGTAGCACATCAACTTATACTTCCCGGCCTTAATTTTATCGAAATGAAAACTGCTGTCCTTACCAGGCTTCGAAATATATGCTATGTTTATGCTTTCCTGATTTTTAAGTATCAGTACAGGATTCTTCTCGGATGAATAATTAGTAAGTTTTCCGTGTATTCCGGTGTTGTCCAAATCATTGATTGTAGTAAAACGGAATTCATAAAGAGAATCTATTCTATTTCCGGCCAAATCCGAAACCCTGTTGAAAGGAAACGATATCGAGTAAAGCATATTTGATTTTAATTTACCTAATGGAGTGACTGAAAAAGAAGCGTCATCAATTCTATCAACCCGTACTGCCATCTCGACCTTTGAAGTGTCTCTCATTTTAACAAAACTTTTCAGCGAATCCAACAAAAATCCGTCATCGAAATAAAAATGAATTTTTGCCGAATCAATAGAAACATCTCCCGCCCTGTTCGCAGGTTCGGTCTTGAACAACTGCGGCGCGGAAGTGTCTGCCTTTTGATTGGTAACAAGGGAAACGAAATCATATTTAGTTATGTTCCCGGCAATATCGGATATGCCGTTCACAGTAAAATATATCTTATTAGAATCGGATAAGAAGACATTGGTAGTCAACACTAAATCCTTAGCGCGTGACTTTCCCTTAAAATACTGCAGCGGTGAAATTTCTTTCATCGCAGAAGAATCCTGAATAACAAAGTTAGATGTTTTTACGGATTCAAGATTAATGTCCTCACTGAATGTTGCTAGTATATGATTTTTATCTGTCATCACAGCACTTACAATTCTGGGTTTCAGAGTATCGATGCTGCTCATCATGTAGTTAAACATAACCGCGGTTGAATCAACATCTTCAACAGTAATATCAGCACAAGGAACTCCTATTAGATTTGTTTCGGGATGAAAAAGAAAATCCTTAAACTCATCTTTAACCGCGAACACCCTGTACTTACTTGGGAATATTCCGCTGAAAGAAAAATCGCCTTTCTCCCCCGCCTGAGAGACATATTCCGGTTTTTGTTTTGTGATGTCCAGAGTATCCGAAGCAATATAAGCATAGAGCATTATCCCGGAAGGTTTATCCGCGTAAACTTTTCCCTTTATAACACCCTTGTCAATTTTTGAGCCTGTGGAAAATGTCAGATGATATGACTTATCCATACGATTGCGGTTGTGCAGGTCAACAACATCGGTACCAATTGTAACAGTGTAAGTCCTGTTTGGCTTCAAACCATTTTTAAATTTCATAGCAACAGTTTTACCGCTCCAACTATAATCAATTACACCGTCAATTGCAGGGGAGATAAACACTGCTTCTTTAAATGTTCTCTTGTCAACATACTTCGAAAATGTAAACTCAATATACTTTTCATCAAAGTTTAATTTACTCGAATCGGGGAAACACTCCACAATTTTCGGCGGCACTTTATCAATTTCACCGCCGCTCGGGCCGCCCTGATTTGCGCATCCCGTCAGCACTAACAAAATCATTGCAGGCAGAAAGCAGATTAACTTAACTTTCAATTTATCGAATGACAAATTCAGAATCTTATTTATTTCCATAAGTAACTTTCCGGTAATTATCGGCTTTCTTTTTATGTTCGCTAAAAGTTTTTGAGAAGGTATGACCGCCCGTACCGTCTGCTACAAAAAACAGGAACTCATGCCGTTCGGAATTCAACACAGCATTAATTGCAGGTATTCCGGGATTGTTAATAGCGTTCGGCGGTAGTCCCAAATACTTATAAGTATTATACGGCGAATTCATTTTAAGAACTTTAGAATCCAACCTACCCCAAGGGCCGCCCCTTGCATACTGCAAAGTCGGGTCTGCCTGAAGTTTCATTCCGATTCGTAACCTGTTCAGATAAACACCTGCAATAACCGGCATCTCGCTTTCTTTGTTAGTTTCACCGTCAACAATGGAAGCCAACACAACAACTTGCTGAGGCGTAAGATTCAGTGCAGCGGCTGCTTGAACTTTTTCTTTATCAAAATAACTAGAGAATCTAACCAGCATCGAGTCTATAACTTCCGCGGTGGATGTATTTTCAAAAAATGTGTACTCCCCGGGGAGTAAGTAGCCAAGTATACTGTCAGATGAAAATCTAAGTTTTTCTTTCCATTTCTCTGATTGAATATATTTTGAAACTGAATCCTTCGGACAGACAAGAACTGCATCAAGTCTTGCGGCTATTGTTGCATTCGATGAACCGTCAGGGATACGGACACTAATCTCTTTTTCGCAAATTGATTTCACGAACAATTCAGCTAGCGAAACATAGCTGAACTTTACCGGAATCGTGTATCTTCCGGGGATAATCTTTGAAGCACCGCCGAGGAGCATCCCCGATACTCTGAACGGTATGATTCCTGAAATTATTTTATCATCCTGAAGTCTTTTTGCAATCGAAGAAAATGTATCTCCTCGCTTAACAATGAATTTATATTCACTTCCTTTCGGAGATGCTGAGGGAATAAAAAACACGAATAACAACCAAACGAAAATGACAACAAAAAAAGCTGATACTATAATCAACTGTTTCTTCGTCAACAGATCTTTGAACCCTATCTTGGGCGGCTGAGCATTATTACCCGATGGGAATTGAATATTATCCAGTTAGGCCTCAACAATAAATTCAGAGCGAAATGATGGGAACGGCTCATAATCAAGAGAAAATGATTTCCCCGCATCAGCCAAAGTTTTTGCTCGGAAAGCAATCATCGCGGCATTATCTCCGCAGAATTCCAATGACGGGATATAAGTTGGTGTTGAATGTTTATTCCCTAATTCCTGAAAAGCATTCCGCAAAGCAGAATTTGCTGCCACACCACCGACTAATGTTAACGAAGCAGGTGCAAAGTCTTGAATTGCTAATTCAGTTTTCCTTAGAAGTGCATCAACTACTGATTGCTGAAAAGCTTTTGCAATGTCTGCAGTTGTCTGTTCATCTAATTCGATTTTAGAATTTTTTAATTTTTGAATATATCTTAGCACCGAAGTTTTCAATCCGCTGAACGAATAATCATACTTCCCTTTTACCGTTGCTACCGGAAAAGAAAGAGCATCATCTTTTCCCTGCAATGCCAACTTCTGGATTTTAGGTCCGCCGGGATATCCGAGACCTATTAACTTTGCAACTTTATCAAAAGATTCTCCTGCTGCATCATCGACAGTAGTTCCTAAAAGTTGAAGTTCGGTAAATGACTTAACATAAAACAGTAAGGAATGTCCGCCCGAAACCATTAAACACAGTAACGGGAATTTCGGTTTTTCAGCCATCAGAAAAGGTGAAAAGATATGTCCCTCAATATGGTTCACCGGAATGAATGGCTTATTAATAGAGAACGCCAATCCTTTTGCAAAAAGAAGTCCAATCATCAATGCGCCGATAAGACCGGGCCCTGCAGTTGCTGCAACGATATCAATATCTTCAAGCGAACACTTAGCAGCGCTCAGTGCATCGCGGAGCAACGGATTGATTCGCTGAATATGCGCGCGGCTTGAAAGTTCGGGAACAACTCCACCGTAAAGAGTATGAAAGTCCTGTGTGGAAATTAAGTTTGCCAATATCACATCATCGTGTAATATCGACACTGATGTTTCATCGCATGAAGATTCAAATGCAAGTATCTTCATTAGTGGATTCTGAAAATATTTTTAGTTATATCCATTGCCATATTTGGGTTTTCTTTAAGTCTGCGGATTGAATATGCATACCAGTCTTTTCCGAACGGTACATATATCCTAAGCTTCTCGTTGTTCTTCCTGATTTGTCTGCGTAAGTCTTCACGAACTCCCAGCAGCATTTGGAATTCGTACTTACCGTCATCAATTTTTTTATCAATTATAAGTTGACGCGATGCATCTATCAATGTGTCATCATGTGTTGCAATACCGACGAATTTTCCTTCAGTCAGCATCGCTTCAACAACCTTCATGTAGTTTTTGCGAATCTCCTCTTTCGAGTGGAACGCAATCGACTCGTGCTCGCGGTATATTCCTTTGCATAGACGGTAGTTTGTATCAAGCGCATTCAGTTTTTCTGCATCAGCAATACTTCTTCTTAGATATGCCTGAATTACAATTCCAACATTTGAATATTCTTTCCTCAACCTTGTGTATAGCGCAATAATCTTATCTGTGGTATCCGAATCTTCCATATCCAATCGGACAAAATTATTTATAGTCGTTGCGTACTCAACAAGTTCTTTTACAAGTTTGTAGCAAAACTCCTCATCTATCATAAGACCAAACTGCGTCGGTTTTATTGATAAATTTGAATTCAACGAATTAGCGGAAATCGCTTTCAATACTTCCATCGCCTTTGTCTGTGCTTCAACTGCCTCCACCTTAGAAGTTATCGCTTCACCAAGCACATCCATCGTTGCCATTATGCCGTCACTATTTAATTCTTTCACCAATTTCACCGCATCATCTAGACTATCCCCCGCGATATATCTGTTAGCAAAAACTCTTACAAGTGATTTCGGCATTAACCTGACAATTTTAACTATAATGTCATTTAACATGTTACCAAAACTCCAAAATTATTAGTTAAAAATTATCCAATAATAAGTTAAAACAAAAATTTAATTTGAGATAAAGATGTTTTTTTGCAGATAACTTCAGTGAAACATAATAGTATTGAATATTTTTATTATGACTGCATGAACCGTATTAATTAGCCATGCATAAGTGATTCAGTTATCAGTTATTCAAAAGAGATTTCAGTAAATCCGCAGCAGATTTTCGCAAATCTTCTTTGGTCCCCGAGTTATGAATAACTATATCTGCTAATTCTGCTTTCTTATCTTCATTCATTTGGGATAAAATTCTTTTATTAATCTCCTCAGAGTTCAACCCATCTCTCTCAATGATTCTATTCACTCTGCTGGCCTCATCGGAATATATTAAAACAACCTTATCGAAATTTGCTTTAATGCCTGCTTCAAAAATTAATGCAGATTCATAAAACACAATATCACGCGTTTCCAATTCTTTATTGAGAAGATTTGCTGAGTGAGAAATTACTGCAGGATGAACGATAGAATTAAGAAGGACAAGTTTATTTTTATCGGAGAATATATTCTTTGACACGAAGTCTTTATTTACTTTAGTGCCGTGATAAGAGTCACTGCCAAATTGAGCAATGATTTTTATTCTGAGGGCTTCATCAGTCTCCATCAATGTGCGGGCAATGGAATCGGCGCTAAGAACAATGTGGCCCATATCTGTAAGGAACTGACAGAACAAAGATTTGCCACTCCCAATTCCTCCGGTTATGGCAATCTTCAACTTTTGCATTTTGGTTATTTTGCTATGTGAACTTTTCGGACTTCCCGGATAACAGTAACACGGATTTGACCGGGGTATTCCATTTCAGCTTCAATTTTTCTTGCAATATCGAATGCAAGTTTATCAGCAAAAATGTCATCAATCTTTTCATGTTCAACAACAACTCTAACTTCTCTACCCGCCTGAATAGCGTAAGTTTTTGCAACACCGTCAAATGATTTTGCAAGCAGTTCAAGTGTTTCTAATCTTTTTACATAACCTTCGATAGGCTCTCTACGCGCACCGGGACGCGCTCCGCTGATTGCATCTGCCGCCTGAACAAGCGGGGCAATTGCACTCTCCATAGTCATGTCATCGTGATGACTGCCTATTGAATTACAAATTATCGGATGTTCACGGTAGCGTTTTGCTAAGTCATAACCAATCAAAGCATGGGGACCTTCAGTAACTCTATCCATAGTTTTGCCGACATCATGCAGCAGGCCTGCCCTTTTTGCCATAGTTGAATCGAGACCAAGTTCCGCAGCCATGATACCTGTTAAATACGAAACCTCAACACTGTGCTGAAGCAAATTTTGTCCGTAACTTGAACGGTATTTCATTCTTCCGACAAGCTTAATCATTTCAGTATGCATTCCGTGGATGCCCATTTGAAGCGCTGTATGCTCGCCGTCCTTAAACATTTCTTCTTCCAACTCAGCCTGAACTTTTGCAACAACTTCTTCAATTCTTGCAGGGTGGATTCGTCCGTCAGCGATTAAGCGTTCCAAAGAAATTCTTGCGACTTCTCTTCTGAACATATCATAAGAAGAAAGGATAACTGCTTCAGGTGTGTCATCAACAATAACATCTACTCCCGTAGCGGCTTCAAACGAGCGGATATTTCTACCCTCTTTACCGATGATTCTTCCTTTGAGTTCGTCGTTCTGAATTTGAACAACTGATACGGTGCTTTCTACCGAAACTTCGGCAGCAGTTCTCTGAATTGCCTGGATAATAATTTTTTGAGCATCTTTTTTGACTTCGGCTTTTGCGCGTTCAAAAATTTCTTTTACAATTTTGTTAACATCTGTGCGGGCATCGTTGACCATGTTTTCCATAAGCATTTGTTTTGCTTCTTCGGTGGTCAATCCTGATATTTTTTGAAGACGGTCGTTCTGTTCTTTTTCTAATTTTCCAACTTCAGCGGCTTTTGTCTCAATGTTTTTTTTCTGGATTTGCAAATCCTGCTCAATGTTGCGGACTTCTTTTTCTTTTTGATTTGCTGTTTCTACGCGCTTCTCGAAAGACTCTTCCTTTTGATGAATCTGTCTTTCTAATCCGCTTAGTTTTTGTTTTCTTAAATTTACTTCGTTATCAAATTCAACTTTTTTCTTGTGGAACTCATCCTTAACTTCGAGCAGTTTCTCTTTTTTGAGCTGTTGTGCTTCCTGTTCAGCTTCCCTTTTTATTAATGCAGCTTCTTTATTTATATTTTCTAAAATTTCCTTTGACCGTTCTGAAGTAGCGGCTAAACTTTTTTTACCAAGCTTGTTATTAAAAAACCAGCCTAAATAAAAAAAGAGCACTATTAAAAGAACATCAATGGGTACTAACCATATTAAAAATTCACTCATATTTCTCCAAATATATAACATTATTAAATCCGCTCCGCCAGGCTACTATCTTAACAGGAAAGAACCCATCGACGATAGTGTGGGAAATCGCTTGAACGCTTCACGCTTCCAATGCTGCTTTCGCAGATCCCCGAAGGGAGTAAGGCCTGCACTCGACGTCAAAAGTCGGTCTCCCGGTTGTCATTACAAGTTGGTTCTTTTATGTAACGCACACCCGGCGGTGCGGAATTTCGTTTTTTCTTTTAGACTGGAATTTCGGTGTGATTTAGTAAAAGCTTTATTTTTTTAAGCCTGTCTGAGGCATGCACTGTGAATTCTTTATTCTTGCTCTTTTCCAAAAAGAAGTCATACGCAATATTTAAAGAAGCTATTATCGCAACTGTCTGAGGTGTTTGGTCAGGCAATTCGTTTTTTACTTCTTCGATAACTTTATTGACATATGCAGCCAACTCCTTGGCTATTTCTTCATCTTCTACTAAAAGAGAATACTCTTTATCAAATATTTTTATTTTTAGCTTTTTTTTATCTGTCATACCGACTAATCAGTCATTTAATTAAATTTGACCTTTTGCCAAATTATCTAACCGTGAGATAACATCGCCTAATTTTGCTTTTGTTTTTTCACGCTCAGCATTTTGGGTAGCGCTGTTTTTGGCAATGTCATTGCCTGAGCTAACGCCTTCTTTTAAAACTTGCTCATATTTAAGCCTATACAGCTCGTTTTCTTTCCTAAGCTGTATAACTTGTCTTTCCAAATCAAATCTTCTTTCTTCACTCTCGCGGAGAGCTTCCATCAGACCAATGATTTTGGATTCAACAAAATCAATATCTAGAATCAGTTGTTCTAATCTATTTTCTTTTGCACTCATTGACGCAATTCTGCATTAAATTCGTTTTTAACTTTAGTAATTATTAATAAAAACTCTTTTTCAACTTCTTCATCTCTCAAAGTCCTGCTTTCATTGCTGAATACAAGTGAATAAGCTAAACTTTTCCTGGATGCTCCTAATGATTCACTTTCAAAAAGATCAAACAATCTAACTTCTTGAAGAATTTCAATCTTTAAAGATTTAATATACTGTTCTATTGTTCCGGATTCGATGTTTTTATCCAGTACAAAGGCCGCATCTCTATGAACCTTAGGATATTTCAGCAATTCGCTGAATTTTCGGCTTTTAGTCTTAATATTTCCGAGATGTTCCAGTTCAATTTCAAAATAAAAAATTTCTTGGTCGATATTATACTTCTCAAGAACTTCATTTTTTACCTTACCGCATCTTCCGAGCACATTTCCTTTGTTAGAAATCTCGGTAAAATACTCAAAAATATTATTTCCTAACGGATAATATGAATGATTTAACAAATTATCAAGGGAAATTTTTCTAAAATAGGATTCGTATAATCCCTTAAGATGGAATAAATTATACGGTTCCTGCGCTGTGTACCATTCTTTTTGTGAAATCGAGCCGGTGACAATTACACCTAGCATCTGATTTTCACCAAAATCTGCGAATGATTCAATCGTTTGATTCTTTCTGATGAAGGTATTTCCAACCTCAAATAAGTTCAGGGTCTTCTCCCCTACAGAAATATTTCTGCTGACTGTCGCGAGTAGTCCCCACAAAAGTGAAGTCCGCAAATCAACCATATCAGCACTTTGAGGATTTAGCACCGCAATTGCCTTTGGAATTTCTTCCTCGACAAGCGTTTTAACAAAAGAATTGGAGATGATTTCGCTGAATCCTTTTCCAATCCAATAGTCGCGGGCCATATCTGCGAAAGAATTTTCATCGTATACCTGGGCAACAGGGATAGACATTGAGTGAATCGTTGGGATATTATCGTATCCGTAAATTCTGGCGATTTCTTCTATTAAATCAATTTCGCGTTCAACATCGGGACGGAATCCCGGAACTTCTACTTCAACAACGCCGCTGTTTTCTGAAATTAATACGAAACCTAAATTTGATAGTATTTCTGATATCTGTTTAGTCTCGACAGGATACCCTAAAATCTGCTCAACCCTAGTAGTTCTTACCGAAACAATTTTGTTTGCAATTTTGTTCGGATAAATATCAATAAAACCTTTAACAATTTCTCCGCCGGCAACTTCAGCCATTAATGAAGCCGCTCTTTCTGCCGCCCAAAGGGAATTGTTATAATCTATTCCTCTTTCATATCTATATGAAGCATCAGTGGAAAGTTGAAGCTTCTTGGAAGTTTTTCTAATACTGCTTGGATTGAAATATGCGCTTTCTATTAACACATCTTTTGTTTCAGAAGTTACTTCGGAATTCTCTCCGCCCATAACTCCCGCAACAGCAACAGGTTTTTCACCGTCACAAATTAAAAGTGTATCAGAACTGATATCGCGTTTTTTAGAATCCAGTGTAACGAATGACTTGTTGTCACCCGCTTGCTTTACAATAATTTTTTTGCCGGCAACCATTTCCAAATTAAATGCATGCAAAGGTTGTCCTGCTTCGTGCATAATAAAGTTTGTAACATCAACCACATTATTTATTGAACGCAAACCGATTGCTTCTAACGAGCGTTTCAGCCAATCAGGCGAAGGCCCAACTTTAACTCCACGAATAACTTTAGCGGAATATCTCGGGCAGTTTACGGCATCCTCTACAATTACTTCAGCGTATTTTTTAATATCGTCAGAAGAATTATCAAGTGATACTTCGGGTATGTTTACTTTCTTGTTGAACAACGCAGCAACATCTCTTGCAATTCCGATATGCGAAAGTGCATCAGGTCTGTTAGGTGTAATTCCGATTTCAAAAACTATGTCGGACTTACCGATGTATTCGGAAAACTTTTGACCAACGGTTGCGGTTTCAGGGAGCACCCAAATTCCGCTGTGGTCTTCGCTAAGCCCTAGTTCTTTCTGTGAACAAATCATTCCGTTTGATTCTTCACCGCGGATTTTTGCTTTTTTAATTTCAAAACCGCCGTTAGGGACAATCGCACCCGCCAAAGCGAGAACTATCTTTTGACCCGCATCAACATTAGGCGCGCCGCATACTACCTTAAGTTTTTCTTTTCCTGTAAAAACAGTACAAAGAGAAAGCTTATCTGCATTCGGATGTTTTACTTTTTCCTCAACAAATGCGATAATAAAATTTTCAAATATTTTTGATTCGTCTTCAATAGCTTCCACTTCAAGTCCTGCCATAGTAAGACTATGACTTAACACGGAAGTTTCAATATCCGAAATGTCAATATATTTTTGAAGCCAGGTTTTTGATATTTTCATAATTAATTAAACTGTTTTAAGAACCGGAGGTCGTTATCAAAGAATGTACGGATATCTGTTATCCCGTATTTCAGCATTGCCGTGCGCTCGATTCCCATTCCGAAAGCGTATCCGGAAACTTTTTCAGGGTCATATCCAACATTGGTAAATACATTCGGGTCAACCATTCCGCAACCTAATATTTCAAGCCATCCGGAATGCTTGCAGATTCTGCATCCTTCACCTTTACAGATGAAGCATGTAATATCCATCTCTGCACTTGGTTCAGTGAACGGGAAGAAACTTGGGCGGAATCTGTATTTTAAATTTCCGCCATAGAACTGCTGTGCAAATGCAACCAGCGTTCCTTTCAAATCAGCGAATGTAACTTTCTCATCTACATATAGTCCTTCAACCTGATGAAACAAGCAGTAACTTCTAGCACTGACGGCTTCATTCCTGTAAACTTTTCCCGGCATGATTGCACGGATTGGAGGTTTAGAATTTTTCATCAACCTTACCTGAACCGGCGATGTATGTGTGCGGAGGAGAAAATCCTTAGCAATAAAAAATGTATCCTGCATATCTCTTGCGGGATGGTCTGCAGCAAAATTCAATGCTTCAAAATTATTATAATCTGATTCAAGTTCAGGACCGCCTGTAACGGAAAATCCAAAACTTTTAAATAT
>CAIWTC010000486.1 GCA_903915485.1 uncultured Ignavibacteriales bacterium
GTTTCAATGCTCATCGCTGCTATAACGGTTGTGTTCGTAAAAGATGTTGACGAAAAGTTAAATTAAGGCTGCACTTAAGTAGAAATTATTTTTGTTTCCCGTAGGGAAAAAATATTTATAGAAAATATTTCTACAAATATGCCACCCCTCCGGGGTTTAGGGTGTGGTGGGTCTGTCGCGTACTACAAAAATATCAACCTTTCTAGGTATGGATTTTATTTCCTCAATTTCACATACCTTTGTCGGAAACGATTCATCTTTAATACGCTACTGCCGCTTTCAATTTCTATTTATATATAACTATTCAATGTTTCCATCGCTGCAATTAATTTTGTGTTCATATTATGGAATGAGTTATTTTAGCACAAACAGTTTTGTGAATTAAAAAGTATAAGTTTGAATAATAGTAATACACCCGGTGCGCATGAAGATAAATCCGATGCACGGGTAAATACTGCAAAGAGTGGTTTGGGAAAACTAAGTTTCAGTAATACATTTTCCGCGTTGAAGCACCGTAATTACCGGCTTTGGTTTACGGGTCAGCTGGTTTCACTGCTTGGTACATGGATGCAGAATACCGCACTTGGATTTTTTGTGTTTCAATTGACACACTCCGCAGTTTATCTTGGCTATGTCGGTTTCGCGATTGGTGTGCCGTCTTGGATTTTTTCCGCGTACGCGGGAATAGTTGCCGACAGGTTCCCCCGCCGTTCAATATTAATTATATGTCAGGTCAGCATGATGGTTCTTGCCTTTCTTTTGGCGGGAATGACATTCGCGAAAGTTATTCAGCCGTATCAGATTGTGATTTTTGCATTTCTGTTGGGCATAGCAAATTCTTTTGATGCGCCTGCGAGGCAGTCATTTGTTTTGGAGATGGTCAGCAGAGAAGATATGATTAATGCGATTGCATTGAACTCAACAATGTTTAATACAGGGACGGCAATCGGACCGGCAATTGCGGGAATAACATACGCGGTACTCGGACCCGCATGGTGCTTTGGTATAAACGGGTTATCATTTATCGGGGTTATCGCCGCACTTATGATGATGAAACTTAAACCGTTCATTAAGCCGCGGAAAAATCAATCGGTGATTGATGATTTGAAAGACGGATTCAGATACCTTGCAGGACAGAAACTTATAATGCTCATTATGCTTCAGGTTGCAGTGCTGTGTATTTTCGGTATTTCATTCGGAACAATATTCCCCGCATGGGCGGTGAAGATTCTTCATGGTGATGCTGCGGTAAACGGATTTCTGCAATCGGCTCGGGGAGTGGGTGCTCTTATCGGTGCTCTGTTTCTAGCATCTTTCAGTAGATATAAATATAAGATGAAAATGATGTCTTACGGAACGATTATTTTCCCGGCACTGCTGATTGTGCTGTCATTCATAAATTGGATTCCGCTTAGTTTGTTTGTGCTTGTTCTCATAGGCGCATCGTCATTGCTTGTTCTTAATCTTGCAAACGGAATGCTGCAGACGCTTGTTTCAGACGAATACCGCGGAAGGATAATGGGACTTTACACCCTAACATTTTTTGGAATGATGCCGCTTGGTGCATTGATTGTGGGAACATTGGCGCATGTTTTCGGCGAGACTGCCGCCCTGCAGATAAACGGAACGATACTTCTGCTTATTTCACTGATAGTGCATTTATTTGTCCCTAAACATGCTTTGGAATAACTAACTTATATCTTAATCTAAATAATCACAGAAGTTTTTGAACATTAGATTGGATTCATAGACCGTTTTTGAAAAATTGCGGTTGGAATTATTTCAAATATTAAAAAAAGCCTTATATTTGGCACTAATTATTGTGCGTCTTAATAATTGTAAATTAAAAAGCGAATTTTAAGATTTTGTCAAGCAGTGAGAGTCTGTTCTTTTATGGTTTTGACGGGAATCAATAATTCTAAATATTTCCGTATATTTAAAATCATTGTTTGAAACAGATTAATCTAACTATCCTTAAAAATATTGTTTAATAATTAAATATTATAAAAACTTATACACTAATCATTGAAAATACTGCTATTCACTTTCAGGTTTCCTTATCCTCCGTTTAGGGGCGATAAACTAAAGATTTTTAACTTAGCGAAGAATCTTTCTAAGAATAATTCTGTTACTATTCTGACATTTCATCAGAATAAAACTGAGTTATCCTACCTTAATGAATTTCAGAAATACAATATTAATGTTGTAACTGTAGGTTTTTCTTTCATTGTGGGAATGTGGAATGTATTCCGCGCTTTATTCTCGAAGGTTCCTCTGCAGGTAGCTTTTTATCAGTCCGGAGCTATGCGGGAGCGGCTGCAAAACCTATTCAAAGAAGAAAATTTTGATGTAGTGTATTTCCACCTGGTGCGAAGCCTTGGATACAAAGATACTTTACCCCAAAACTCTACTCTACGCATTGTTGATTTCACGGACTCCATTTCTTTATATATATCCAGAATTATTAGCGTTACTAAAAACCCTTTCAAAAAACTTTTATTAAACTTTGAGTTTCGCAGAATTTGCAAATTTGAAGAATATGCAAGAGATTTTCATGCGCTTTTCATTTGTTCGGATATCGATAAAGCCCAACTGCTTGAAAGCCATCCGGGGTTAAATCTTAAAATTCTTCCGAATGGTATTGACGGAGAATATTTTTTCCCGCAAGATGTTGAAGTCGAAGAAAAACGAATAATTTTTACGGGCAACATCCCATACTTCGCCAATTCAGATGCGATAATCTATTTCGCCGAAGAAATTTTTCCTTTGGTGCTTGAAAAAGAACCCGATGCTAAGTTTTATATAGTGGGACAATATCCAACAAGAAAAGTAAAAAATCTGGCTTCAAGTTCGATA
>CAIWTC010000487.1 GCA_903915485.1 uncultured Ignavibacteriales bacterium
GATTTTCATCATCTTTCAGCGGTTACATAACCGCAACGAATTTGAAGGAACAGGAATCGGGCTGGCGCACTGTAAAAAAATAGTGGAAATGCATAGCGGTAAGATCTGGGTGGAATCAACGCCCGGTGCAGGAAGTGTTTTTATGTCACATGTCAATGACACTGCTTTCTGGATGTTCAAGGAGTTTTTCAACCTTTCAATTAAAAGGACTTTCTATTCCTGGACTTTAATGGAGACAACTATATCAATTATTGGATTGGTGGGAGTATTAATCCTGAATATGATAATTTAAAACACTGTTGTCCGGTAAAATAAATAGAACCGAGCTAGCCGATAAAGACTAACCCGGTATAGTTACCTTTGAAGTTACGAAGCAACAATTGTAACCATGGGTAAAAATATAAATTTTAGCGGACAGCCGGTCTTTAATCAGCTTATAAAGTTCATTGACAAAAGTGAAGTCAGAAAAATAGCGAAGAAGCATGGAGCTGAACGTTATGTGAAAAAGTTTTCGACATTCAATCATGTTGTTGTAATGCTTTTCGTTGCACTTGAAGGCTATCATTCAATCCGTGAAGTTATTCTGGGTTTATTGGCCAACGCCCACAAGCTTTCTCATTTAGGGTTAAGCTATTTGGTCAGGCGCAGCACTTTCGCTGAAGCCAACCAAAGACGTAGCAGTAAAGTTTTCGGCGATATTTACATGAGTGTATATCGTAGCCACGCGTCAGATTTAGCGGACAGCCGGTTGACAGATTCCGATCTAAAGCGGCTTTACATCATGGATTCGACGACCATGTCCCTGTTTAAAGACATTCTCAAAGGAGTGGGGCGTAACCCGAAAGAAGGCAAAAAGAAAGGCGGGATAAAGGCACATACGATTATCAAAGCCAGTGAAAATGTACCATGCCTGATTCGGTACAGCGAAGCAGCCAGGCACGATCATATGTTCCTGAAAGAAGTTCTGAATCTGGCGGCAGGTTCCATCATCACTTTCGACAAGGGATATGTCGATTATGCCCAATATCAGGTGTTTTCGGAAAATTCCATCTGGTATGTGACAAGGTTGAAAGACAATGCTATTTATGAGGCCAGAAAAGAATTCGATATTCCGGACAATGCTGATTCTGGTGTCCTGAAAGACGAGGAGATCATTCTGTCATTTGGCGATAAAAAGGAATTAAGGCACCGTTCAAGACGAATTGCTTATTGGGACAACGAGAATAACCGCTTATTCGAGTTCATTACCAATAATTTTGAATTATCGGCAGAGAAAATTGCTCTGATCTATAAGAAACGCTGGCAGATAGAACTGTTGTTTAAGCAACTCAAGCAGAACTTTCCGCTAAAGTACTTTTTGGGAGACAATGAAAATGCCATTGAAATACAAATTTGGTCAGCCATGCTTGCCAATTTGCTGCTTACCCTGCTGCGAAGCAAAGTAAAACGCAGTTGGTCGTTCTCCAATTTGGTGTCCACTTTAAGGCAGCAATTGATGAGTTATATCAATGTCTATCGCTTTTTGGAAGACCCCGAAGGAAGTTGGCGCGAAATAGTAAAAGAAAATACAATGGAATATCAAAACTCGCTGTTCCCCGAAATGGAGGGGGCTTACTTTTGAAAATTGAAAATGTGATAATTAATTATCAAGACTTTACAAACAAAGAATTAATAACTTCCGGGTTTACCGGACAACAATGATATTAAATAGAAAAACCGCCTTGAGAGCGGTTTGCCTATGGGCTTTATCCCAAGTATGTTTTTAGTAATTTACTTCGTGAGGTATGCCTTAACCTGCGGATTGCTTTTTCCTTAATCTGACGAAC
>CAIWTC010000488.1 GCA_903915485.1 uncultured Ignavibacteriales bacterium
CAGAGTTGTTAAGAACAATATTCAGTCTTCCTTTGAGAGGTTTGCCAAGTTCAGTGAATGTCTTAAACCCAACAACAATGGGATAACCTAAAGTTGTCTCTTTAAAATGTTTAAACTCTTCAGGGATGTGCCAAGGAAGTCCTTTAACCGAATCCCCGATAATGCCATTTTGTGCAATTGCAGTGATGATGAGTATTTCCATATTTACTAAACCGCTACCTCAAATTTTATTTTTGGGTGATGATTATAATCAGTCAATTGAAAATCATCAAATGTTAAAGTATCGATTGGTTTATCTGCAATAGTAAGCTTTGGCAGGGCTAATGGTTCCCGTTCAAGTTGAAGTTTCAATCCGGCTAAGTGGTCATACCTGGCCATCTCAGTGCCTTCATCTGCTACATATATATGTGCATCAACAATGGTATGTGAAAAGTAGCCGACTTTCAATTTAGTTTCATTTGCGATAATCTGTGTAAGCAAAGCGTAAGCGGCAAGATTGAAAGGGATGCCTAATGCGATGTCGCCTGAGCGCTGTGTCAAGTGGCAGTTTAGCCTGTCTTCCTGCACATTAAAGACAAAAGTGAAGTGGCAGGGCGGAAGCTTACTTTTTGTGGCGTTACCGGGTTCCCACGCATTCACAACGAGGCGTCTGCTGTATGGCTGCCTTTTAATTTCATCAATTACATATTTAATCTGGTCTACTTGAGTGACATTCCAATTTCCGTCTTTATCCATTTCAGCACTTGGAAATGAGCGCCAATAATATCCGTAGGCTGTTTCCAAATCTCCGTTTTCATCTGCCCATGCATCCCATATTTTAGTGTGCTGCCTTAGATTACGAATGTGGTTCTCTCCGGATAAGTACCAAAGTACTTCGTGAAGGAGTGACTTCCATTCTACTCTTTTAGTCGTAAGCAGTGGAAATCCTTTCGAAAGGTCAACTCTATAATGAGCTGAAAAGTATGAAATAGTGTCTATTCCGGTTCGGGATTTTTTCCTGATACCGTTATCAATTACAAGTTTAACTAGGTCTAAATATTCTTTCATGTTCTTTGCGGTTTTGTGTTTTAATCAATACTCAAGATATCAAATTTTCAGCATTTTTTAAAGTTACGGTAATAAATAGTTGATGCGTGTTTTATGGTGGTTGGGGTGTTTGAAAATTTAGTTTAGTTAATCTTAGGCGAGGAGGGTGGATGCAACTAAGGTGCTACAAATCTATTTTGGATATTATACGATGTTTACTTCACACTCTATGCTGACACCCAATTTTTTAAAAACTTCGCTTTTTATGAGTTCAGAAAACTTGAGTATCTCTTCGCCAGAAGCACCGCCATAATTGACGAGTACCAAAGGCTGCTTCTCATAAGTCCCGACATTCCCGATTCTCTTAGCTTTCAGTCCTGCGTTTTCAATCAGCCATGCAGCGGGGATTTTAATCAGACCTGAGGAGGAAAAAGAGGGCACAGTCTCAAATTTGCTTTTCAAAAATTTTAACTGTTTTTCAGAAACAATTGGGTTCTTGAAGAAACTACCGGCATTACCAAGCAGGGCGGGATTGGGCAATTTAGATTCTCTTATTGATATAATCGTGTCTCTCATTGTTTTCAATGAAGGCGCCTCATTGCTGTTCAAGAAGATTTCGCTTAACTGCTTATATCTTAAGTCAGGAATAAAAATTTTCTTCAACCTAAGTGTTATTGAGGTGATAATAGCTTTGCCTTTAAGTTGGTTTTTGAAGATGCTGTCTCTGTAACCGAATTTGCAATCTTCATTTGAAAGAGTAACTTCACATTTAGCGGGTATATCATAGTATGTAACGGTGATTATAGCATTACCGACTTCCTGTCCGTACGCTCCAATATTCTGAATTGGGGCAGCACCTGCTGTTCCGGGGATGAGCGATAAGTTCTCGATTCCGGCCAGGTTATTATCCACAGCGAAAAGGACTACATCATCCCAAGTCTCCCCGGCATTAACTTGGAGTGTTCTTGATTCAGAATCTTCGCTAATAAATTGAATACCTTTTCCGTTATACTTAATTATGGATGGGATAAAATCTTTACTGAGTAAGATATTGCTCCCGCCTCCCAGGACAAAAAATGGTTTTGATAATGCGTTCTGAATTTCCCCGGAAAATAGTTCAGACTTGTTTTCTACAATATACATCTCGCCGGCAGTGGAATTAATGCCGAAAGTGTTGAAATCTGCCAAGGGCACATTTTTTCTAAATATCATAAATTAAAGGTCTAAACTTCTAAAGAATTATTAAATTTGAATAATGAAAAATAATAAATTTCTTGAGCTATCTCTATTCATTATAAAAGTATTTACTGAAAATGATTAAATTTTCAAATGTAAGCCGCTATTATAGCCAAAAATTGGCGGTTGAGGATTTGTCATTTTCAATAATGCCCGATAGAATTACAGGACTGTTGGGACCGAATGGTTCCGGTAAGACAACAATTCTTCGGCTTCTGCTCAGAATAATTCCTCCTGACACAGGAGTGATTTCATTGAACGGTAAAGCAGTTGATGACAGTATCTACAATCTCACGGGATATTTACCCGAGGAGCGAGGGTTCTATAAGAAGGAGAGAGTTATCGATGTCTTTAAGTTTATAGCCGGGATAAAAAGTTTTGATATCAAAAAGACGCTGCCTGCATTTGTTGAAGTTCTGGAGAGATTTAATCTTAAGGAAATTCAAAATAGGAAAGGCGACGAAATCTCAAAGGGGCAGGCGCAGATTGTTCAGATTGCAATTGCTCTTTCCACAAATCCGCAAATTTTAGTTTTAGATGAACCATATTCCGGACTTGACGCACATAATCAAAAGATATTTGATGAACTTATTCTTAGTCTGAAGAACCAGGGAAAATATATAATCCTTTCAACGCACTTGATTGAGCAGGCATCTTCATTGATTGATGATATGGTGCTGATTAACTCAGGGAAACTGCTTTATTGCGGTGCCATCGAAAAGTTTATGGATAATGAAGTTGAAGAATATATCGTTGAGATTCAAAACGAGAATTTACTCTTTACTTCTTCGGGTGGCGTGAATATTACTGCATTAGGGAAAACAAAATATCAGATTTCGTTTACCGGTAAAAATCATTCTGAACGAATTCTGAAAGAGTTGTTCTTGAATAATTCAATTGTGTCAATTGAGAAAGTTAACAAGAGTCTTTCAAATAAATATCTTTCAATAACTGATTCGGTGTGGGATTGAAAAACTACAGAAAGATTTTCCGTTTATTCTATTGGGACTTTACAAAGCATGCCGTAAGTATCGGTTGGATTCTATCGCTGATTACTATTCCCGTAATTATATATTTGCTCGTAAATCCAAACTCAACCACCGATAAAAAACATGATTCAAGAAATGTTTTCCTTATTGGAGTTATAGACGGCACTAACAAAGCCAAACTTCAATTCTCAACTAATAATTACGAAACAACGAAACCCCCGCTTGTTAATTTTATCTACATTAAAAGAAAAAGTCAGGCAGTTGATTCATTATTGAATACTGCAAAAAAAATGTTGTCGGAGAATAGGCTTAATGGGGTGATGTATATGAACGATACTAATTATACACATCCTGAGATTTTATTGAGTATTATCCCTGATGAAGAAATTCTTTCAGAAATTAATAACAGAGTCGCACTTTCTAATGTTGAAATAGTTAAAAAGCATAGTGATAATTCTGCAGTAGAGATTATTAAGCCAAGTTATAAAATTGTGCGGCGGGATGTTAACGGGAATCTGTTTGAGTTTGTACCGCAAGCATTTTTATCAAATGTAACTTATTACACGCTACTGTTTTTTATTCTTTTGAGTTTTATAGCAGGAATTGTAATCCGCTCGTTTCAAGAGGAGAAGTCGAGCAAGTTGATTGAAGTGCTTCTTTCGATGGCAGATATTGGAGAACTCATTGTTGGAAAATACACGGCAACAATTTTATTAGCCGCTGTTCAGGGGTTTGTTTGGTTGCTGGTTTCGTACTTGATGAGTGTTTACTATTCAAGTTCTGCTCTTTCAATAAGCTTTTTGGCCGAAGTATTTATTATTTACTTCGCCGGAATATTATTCTATGTCTCGGTTTATATGAGTCTAGGTTCAAAGATATTCAGAGAGTCATCAGTCCAATATATATTGACCCTGATTTCGTTGGTTGTTTTTATTCCGATGATTTTTGCTCAAGTGTATGCCGTTAATGGTGATGTTTCAATAATGAACACACTTGGTTATGTCCCTCTTTTTACTCCGATTACTTCTATTATTGGGCTGTTGTCAGGGAGTATGGATTCGAAAATAATTGTCTATCAGAATTTATTGCTTCTTCTCTGGTCTGCGGTGCTGATGATCCCATTAATCCGCTCACAGTATTCGCCGTTTGGCATGTTCGGCAGCAAATCAAAAGCAGGGAAATCAATTTGATTACCCTGTGGAGTGCAGTTGCGGCAATTGTACCGATGGTTCTGTATCTAATGATAATTTGGCGATTGGATAAATATGACCGGGAACCGTTGTCATTCCTTTTGAAAAATTTCTTTTATGGTGCGTTTGGATCTGTCGTTATAGCCATTGCTGTAGGTTACTTGTTCGCACCCACTTACTTTTTGTTTAGAAATCTATTCGCAACGCAAGACCGGTATGAGGTGGTATTCCTGTCTCCCGTTTTGGAAGAGATTACGAAGGGAGCATTTTTATTTACAACGGTTTCAAGCAGGAAATTTGATAATCTAACCGATGGGTTGGTCTATGGCGGTGCTATTGGTCTAGGCTTTGGTATGACTGAAAACTTTCTTTATTTTATTTCGAACAGCAGCGATATGTCTTATTGGATAACGCTGATAGCAATAAGGTCACTATTCTCCGGAGTAATGCACTGTGTGACGACGGGTTTGCTTGGTGCGGCGCTTGGCTTAGCTAAATTCAAGCCGTTGAAGTCTAAGTTGGTTCTTGTTCCTCTTGGCTTGTTCATTGCAATTGCTATTCATATTATCTGGAATTCTACCGTTACAAGCTCAGATTACCCAAAAGGATTCCTCTTTATGTTCTGTGCGATAATAAGTTTTATTCTTTTATTCAAGCATTCACTTAAGACAGAGTGCGGTATGATTTATCACGAGTTGTATGAGGAGTATTCAGAAGGACTAATACCGGAAGAACATTTAAACATATTAAGTTCGCCGCTTCGGGAAAAGAAAGGATGGGTTGACGAGTTGATAAGAAGGGACTATATCTCAACGGCTACATCATTAGCTTTTAGGAAAATGCAATTTAGAAACAGCCAGGGACTGAATAAGGAATACTACGAAAGGGAGATTCTTATTCAAAGGTCGCACATTCAAAAATTATTTCAAAAAATAAATCTGATATAATATGCAGGCGCCTTCAGTAATTATTTATAAACCAGTTATTCCAAAGGACTCCGAATTAGTTCAAATATTAGGAGAAGCTGCGGTTGAGAAATTATTTTCATTACTGATAAATAACAATATTGAAGTAGTACTGAAGAGCGGGTGCTCAAAAATAATTCTTGTTAACTGTGAAAATCTTCTTGATGATATTTTTGAAGATGATGAATCAAATTCAAAAATTGTACATATCCCTGTTGAGGTTCAAACGGATGGAATCTTTAATCAGATAGAGAAGGTGGTATCAGTCGATGAGAAGTTGTTGTTCATAAAGGGAAATACTATTGGACTCACTGATGGCTATCTTCTGAAAATATCAAATCAACTCGAATTGGAAGAAGATGTTTGCGTAATTAATTATGATGACGACGATGAATTATGTGCCTATGCTTCTGTCGGAGTAAATTCATTCATGACTGAACAAATAATCTCCGGACTGAAGTATTCTTCTATAATTAAGAATGACTCTTTGCCTGACAAGTTTTTTATTTTTCAAAAAGAAATTCACAGTATCAACTTTATAAGCGATTTCCCAAAACTATACAATTATATATCAATCAGAGAGAATGAGCATCTTTGCTCGAAGTATTTTTATGATCAGTTTACTGAAATATTTATCGAGTTTAGGGATTTGCTAAAATGATAAAGGCAGCAATATTTGGGGGTTCATTTAACCCTATTCACTATGGACATTTAATCACAATGCAGCAGGCCGCAGAGATATGTGCGTTCGATAAAGTTATTCTAATCCCTGCATTTATCTCACCGTTGCGTCGTGATGTAAGTATGGTCTCCGGAGAGCAGCGACTCAAAATGATTAAGTTGGCAATTGAATCTGACTCACTTTTTGAAGTGTCTGATTTCGAAATTCAGAAGCAAGGTGTATCCTATACTATCGAAACAATAAGGGAATTTAAAAAACTTTACAATAATCTTTCGTTGATTATCGGATATGACAATTATCAAGTATTCGATAAATGGAAAGAGCCTGAGGAAATATTGGATTTATGCGAAGTGGTTGTGCTTAAACGAAAATCCAATTCAGAGCAAGTGGTTACTCATGAGTTCGCGGATAGATTTAAATTCATTGATAGTCCGATGATTGAGATAAGTTCAACTATGATTCGTGAAAGAATTAAATACGGGGCGGATGTCGGATATTATACCCCAGATGCAGTAGCCGAATATATCAAACGGTGCGGACTTTACAAATGAGTAACCCTGAAGTAATGAAGTTTGAAGAATTTATTTCTAAAATAATTCGCGGTGATATCAGGTCTATCTCCCGCGGATTGACTTTGATAGAGTCGGGCAGTGAACTGAGCGAAGTTATAGTTGATGGGATATCAGCTAATTGCGGCAGGGCGCATCGTATTGGAATAACCGGCCCTCCCGGCGCAGGTAAAAGCACTCTCACCAATTTAATTGCTAAGCAGTTTAGTTCGCAAAATAAAAAAGTTGGCATTATTGCTGTTGACCCTTCAAGTCCTTTTTCCGGAGGAGCGTTATTAGGGGACAGAGTCAGGATGAGTGAAGTCTGGATGGACCCAAATGTTTTTATAAGAAGTCTTGCTACAAGAGGCAGTATGGGTGGACTTAGCGTAAAGGCTAGAGATGCAGCTGATTTACTGGATGCTGCGGGATACGATGTTATAATTTATGAAACAGTCGGAGTCGGACAATCTGAACTTGATATTGTTAAGGCTGCGGATTCTGTCGTGGTGATATTAGTCCCTGAATCAGGCGATTCAGTTCAGGCAATGAAATCGGGACTTATGGAAATCGCTGATATCTTCGTCTTAAACAAAGGTGACAGGCCCGGCGCAGAACAGTCGATGTCAAATATCAGGTCAATGCTGATGATGAAGTTTGAACACGCAGTGAAGTGGGAAATTCCGGTTCTTAAAACAATTGCTTCTGAGGCCTACGGAATTACAAAGTTATGTGATTCGCTAACTGCTCATTATGAATATCTATTGAGCACAAATAAATTGTATAGCAATAGGGCCAAGTATTTTAATGAAAGAGTTGAAGAAATTGTGAGGAATAAAATTCTCGAAAATATTATGGACTCTTCAGGTTATTTCCATAATCGGAGTGGAAATTCTAATGATGAAACAGTTCCAACTTTGTCCCCATATCAGGCCGCTATAAACCTGATTGAAAAAATTAAAAATTCACTTACCCAAAAGTGAAGCACTAAATATAAAAGCTAATATTCAAATTGTCAGTAGCTCCCTCAAAAATATTTTATCTTATCGTTCATTTGTTTGTGTTTGCAAATATCGGGTTTTGTCAATCAAAATTATTTAAGAGCGTTGACACAGTATCAAAGTACATTGCAAACTCATCAACATATCCATTGAGTTCCTATCCTGAGAACTTTTCATTTGCAGATTCAATTTATTTGCTGGCATTAAAGTATTGCGATTCAGATTATTCTGAAGCACTCCTTAGCAGTTGTTTTGCAGTTCTTCCGTACAACAAAGTTCCGATAAAAATCCCAATACTTGGCCTAAGATATGACTTCCCGTTGGTGAGCAGTGATGCAGAAACATTCGTTCGAAAGAATAATAATATTCCCAAGATATTGTTCCTTGATACGCCAAATTCTAAATTTGGGGATAAGGATAAATTAGCACATTTTTTTGGAGCGGCATTTATATCCTATAACACCAACTCAATTGTTTTAACAAATTATATTGGGTATCTTGTTGAAGTATTTGAAGAAGTATTTGTTGCGGAATTGGTTGATAATCGCGATATTCGCACTAATTATCTTGGAGCATGCTTCGGCAGAGAATTAAGGCGGAATCCGCAGATTCTCCCTTCAACGCTATTTAAGTTATATTTTTTTAATTGTATAAAATTAGGTTTATGAGTAAAAGAGTTTTAATTATTGATGATGAAGTAGACATCTGCAAAAGTATTCAATTCATACTTGAATTTGAGGGGTATGAGGTAGAATATAAAACATCAGGAGAGGAAGGATTGGCGAAGGTACTTTCCGTAGATCCTTATGATGTTTTGCTGGTTGATATTCAACTACCGGGAATTAATGGTTTTGAAGTTGTTAAGTCGATTAAGGATAATAACAATTCAGTAAACATTATTGTTATCAGCGCCTACGGAAATATTGAAAATGCTGTCAAGGCAACAAAGTTAGGCGCGTTTGATTTTTTAGAAAAACCAATTGACCGGGAAAAACTTATTATTGCCGTCCGCAACGCGTGTATGCAATCTGTGCTGGTGCGCGAAAATGAAACCTTAAAGAAAGTTCAGCCTAATGCAGGGGGCATGATAGGCAACAGTCTGCCGATAAAAAAAATATTTGATTTAATTAGAACTATAGCACCGACAGATGCCAGAGTTCTCATTCAAGGCGAGAATGGAACAGGCAAGGAATTAGTCGCAAGAGAAATTCACAACCAAAGTATGAGAAGCCAAAATTCATTCATTGATGTAAATTGCGCTGCCATTCCCACAGAACTTATTGAGTCGGAATTATTTGGACATGAAAAGGGTTCATTTACGGGCGCAGCGCAGCAGCGAATTGGTAAGTTTGAGTTAGCGGATAAGGGTACTCTTTTCCTTGATGAAATCGGTGATATGAGCCTACAGGCGCAGGCCAAGGTTTTAAGGGCAATCGAAGAAGGGAAAATCGAAAGAGTTGGCGGCAATAAGAAAATTAGCGTTGATGTTAGAATAATTTCTGCTACTAATAAAGATGTATCGGATGAAATTTCCAAAGGTAATTTTAGAGAGGATTTATTCCATAGACTGAATGTTATTCCCGTGAGTGTTCCGCCTTTGCGTGAGCGCGCTGAAGATATTCCGTATTTAATAGAATATTTTTCAAATCAGTTATCAACAAAGTACAACAAGAAAATCCCCGTATTTAAGAATGATGCAGTTTCGCTTCTGCAAAAGTTTGTATGGAAGGGAAACATTCGTGAACTGAAAAATGTAGTTGAACGGATTTTGATTATGACTCAGAAATCTGTGATAGAAGAATCAGATGTCGTGACCATTATGCCGAATGAAAAACTCTATATTGATGATATCATTCTTGAGAGCAATTCATTCCAAGAGTTTAAGGACCGTGCAGAGAAAGCCTATATCATTAAGCAATTAGATAATAACAAATGGAATATATCTAAGACCGCCGAGTGTTTGGATATGCAGCGCAGTCATTTGTATAATAAAATTAAAAAATATGGATTAATGAAGGACAATAATAATGAGTGAAACAATATTCAGTAAAATTATCCGCAAAGAAATTCCTGCAGACATCGTGTATGAAACTGAATCCGTGCTAGCGTTCCGTGATATCAATCCTCAGGCACCGGTTCATATACTTGTAATTCCTAAGTTAGAAATTCCAATGGTCAGTGATATAGATGGAGTTGAGCACGCATCTCTATTAGGTAAGTTGTTTGATGCTGCAAACTTAGTCGCAAAAAATGAAGGGTTAGCTGAAAACGGATATAGAGTAGTGATTAATTGCGGCAAAGATGGGGGGCAGGATGTTTATCATTTGCACTTACATGTTTTGGGCGGAAGAAAGATGAATTGGCCTCCGGGATAGTCTTGGGCAATAAGAGCACAAATAGTGCTAAGAAAAGTGCTCCAAATACTTTAAATTGGAGATGTAATTAAAAAAATTAAAGGAACGATAATAATGAACTATCTGGTTCTTCTCCGACATGGAGAATCACAATGGAATTTAGAAAACAGATTCACCGGTTGGGTGGATGTTGATTTATCTGCTAAAGGTGAAACCGAAGCAAAAGAAGCCGGTACTGTATTAAAGAACAAAGGGCTCAAGTTTGACTTAATGTTTACTTCAGTGCTCAAACGCGCTATGCGTACGGCTGAAATTGCCTGCACAGAAGCCGGTTATCCTGCTATTCCTGTCGAAAGAAATATGGCATTGAATGAGAGACATTACGGAGCTCTTCAGGGATTGAATAAAAAAGAAACAGCCGAAAAATATGGTGACGAACAAGTTCACATTTGGAGACGCAGTTATGATGTTCCTCCTCCAAGTGATGTTACAGACCTTAACCCTGAGGGATTCACTGAAAGTTTGAAAGAAACAGCAGCAAGAACAATTCCGTACTATCAGGAAAAGATTGAGCAGTCAGTAAAAGACGGAAAAAATGTTTTGATCGTTGCACACGGCAATAGTCTGCGTTCACTCGTTATGCATTTGGATAATCTTTCCAAAGCAGAAGTACTGGAACTCAATATTCCTACCGGCAATCCGCTTGTTTATGAGTTTGATAATGGTGCAATAATTAAAAAGTACTATTTGAAATAATGGATTATATAGTCTATAACTTTTTGTCTGATGATGAATTGCTGAGAATTTCTAATTCGATTAAGGAAGCAGAAAAAACTACTTCCGGTGAAATTGTTGTTTCCATTAAAGAGAAACGCAGTTTGACACAAGGCAAAAAATCAATTAGAACACTTGCGGAGAGTGAATTTTCAAGACTTAATTTAGGAAATACCCGCGATAAAACGGGTATCCTCCTTTATATGGTGTTGAAAAGCAAAGAGTTTACAGTGCTTGCGGATTCGGGAATTCATGAATTAGTAGGCGACTCTGCGTGGGAAGGCATTCGTGATTTGCTTAGTGAGAGTTTCAAGAAAGGCGAGTTCTGTAACGGCATCATAAATTCTGTACGGTCAATGTCCGAAATATTGTCAAAGTATTTCCCGATTAAGCCTGATGATACGAATGAAATTTCCAACAAAGTTATTATCCAACCTTAAGGAAAATGTAATTGGAAATACCATATAAAAATTTGCTGAAGTTATTTTTCCGCGGACCAAAAAGTTTTGAAAAGGGTAGGGATTTCCATTATATGCCTGATGAAGAGGCAAAAATAAAGGCAGTTTCAAAATATTTGAATACTGAGTATTTACGGGAAGAAGAAGAAATTAAAGAGGAAAATTCTCGGTTGATGAATCCTTCCATGTCCCAGCATTTCTTTAACAATGCAAATATAATCGATGAACTTTCTTTGCTGTTCTTTTTGAGGGATATATACTTTGACAGAATTTCTGAAAATTTCCAATTCTTTGACGATGGCGAGCAGATTGAGTTTGACCTGGTAGCGTATGCAGAAGACGGTCTTTTGTTTATGAATATCTATTCATATGTGGATCGAGATGAAATCAATTTGTTCATAAAAGATTTGAAGACTGTTCGTGAAAAATTCAGCGAGTATTCAAATTCAAAAATAATTGGGGCAATCGGAGTTCTTGATATCGAGCCCGAAACAATCAAGTATGCATATGCAAAAGGATTGTTCGTACTCCAGAAAACTGAAAACGAAATAAATATTCTTAACAGGAAAACATTTAAGCCTAAGAACTATTAACTGCTAACTGGGTTGACAGTATTAAAGTGTTAGCCTGATTACCGTTCTTCCCCGAAAAATTTACAGCACATATTAAAGTCAATCAGATATTGCTTAACAAAACTCTTCTCTTTGCGCCCCATACCCCAAGATATAACTTCAAAATTTCATACTAGGTGAATTTCACATCGTGACTGATGGTTTAATAATTTTCCGTGAAAAGCCTAAATTAATTAACTAATTGGGGAAAAATCCCTAATATATTTAGGGGTTACCGTTAAAGTGTTTAAAAAGTGCAAATAATTATTTTTTTATAAGTTAGATTATATTTAATTTTCATTTCTAATTTTATGAATAATATTGATGAATAATAATGAGTGATACTAAGAAGACTACTGAGATAAAAAATATTTTTCTAGGTTCTCCCTTAAATATAAACGACCCAAGTGTATTCCACAAAGTAGCATTGATTCCTATCCTTGCATGGATTGGACTAGGTGCGGATGGATTGTCATCCTCTTCCTATGGACCTGAAGAAGCGTTTAAGGCGCTTGGTTCACATGCCTATATGGCATTTTTCCTTTCTGTTACTACTGCAATTACAGTATTTATTATTTCTTATGCGTATTCCAAAATAATTGAGCATTTCCCACATGGCGGCGGCGGATATATTGTTGCTACTCATATGCTTGGAGATAAGGCAGGTGTAGTTTCCGGTTCAGCCCTTTTAGTGGATTACATATTAACAATCACCGTTTCTATTACTGCTTGTTCAGATGCAATTTTCAGTTATTTACCTTCTGCTTATTATTCTTATCGTGTACCGTTTGCAGCCTTCCTTATATTTTTGCTGATAATTATGAATATCAGAGGAGTAAAAGAATCTATTGTAGGCATGGCTCCGATATTTGCTATTTTTATATTGACTCATATATTCATGCTGGGGTATGGAATATTCAGTCATGTTGGTGAAGTCGGTGCTGTTGCAAAGGAAGTTAGTGCAGGAGTACATCAGGATTATACTACTATCGGATTTCTTGCGATGGCTGCGTTGTTCCTTAGAGCATATTCCTTAGGCGGCGGAACTTACACGGGAATCGAGGCTGTTTCAAACGGACTTCAAATTATGCGTGAGCCGAAAGTTCAAACCGGTAAACGAACAATGGCCTATATGGCTATTTCACTTGCCTTGACTGCAGGCGGACTTTTCCTTTGCTATCTTTTGTTTGCTATTCATCCAATGGAAGGCAAAACATTAAACGCGGTTTTGGTTGACTCACTTTATTCAAAGTGGAGTTTCGGAAACACACTTGCTGTCATAACAATATTCTCAGAAGGTGCTCTTTTGTTTGTTGCTGCTCAAGCGGGCTTTATTGATGCGCCGAGAGTTATGGC
>CAIWTC010000489.1 GCA_903915485.1 uncultured Ignavibacteriales bacterium
AAGACAAAGCACTTTCAAAACAGATGATGGCATTCAACTTAGTATTTTTGAAGTTGCCGACGACAAACTTCGTAAAGCCATAAATGATATTGAAATAAATAATCTTACGCCTATTGAAGCACTTAATAAATTGAGCGACTTAAAAAAAGATTTGAACTCTAAAGAATAAAGTTATTGATATGTATTCTACTTTACGAAATATTTCAAGATGAAAACTTCCCTGCTAATATTTCTGCTTCTATTAAACTCACTTCTTTTTACATTCTTTACACAAAACACAAAGATAACTCCTCCGGTTAACCTTGAAAATGATTCACTGCAAAAATATCATGCTAGCCTATCATCATTTAACGCTGTAGCTGATAATAATATCAATTTGAAATGTCAGTTAAATGCTGAAGAAAATATACTCGATGTAGAAGAACGGATTTCGTTTCATAAATCAGTATTTGACACATCTCACGATCTTCGATTGTCATTAGTTACAACTGGTACATGGATGAATTATCCTTACAGTGTCGAGAATAATTTGCGCAAAGATTTTACTATTGAAAAAATTATTTTCTGCAATTCTGCAGTTTATTCTAAAATGCAGTTTCTCTCTGAAGATTCTGGGATTAACTTAGTAATAAACAAAGAATCCCTTCCTTCCGACTGTATTTCTGACACGATAACAATACAATTAGCCTATACAGTTAAACTGAATAAACTATTTAACGGCAATGGATTTGCTGTTTCTCATGGAATCTATATATTTTCGAATTGGTTTTTTTCTCCGCTACTTAATAATATTTCTACTCGGAGTAGCATCACCTTAGATGTGAAACTGCCACAGGAATTTGATTTTGTTTCATCGTGTAACAAATCCTTGATGAACAAAACAAACTCAGGTTCAGAGTATTTAGTTAAAAGTATCAATTCAGATAACTTGGTATGGATGGCACTAAAAGGGTTCAATTCAGAATCTAGAATTATTAGTGCCGGGAATCATTCAACAGAAGTATCGGTATTTTTCCCTAATTCCTTTGCGAAATTTCTGCCGCGGTATTTTTCCACAATTGAAAAATCAGTTTCATTTCTGAACTCTGAATTGAATTTAAATCTTACTTATCCTCTGAAAGCAATAGTATGTTCGGATACTTCAGCGCCATTTTCATCATCGGTATTCCGGAACATTTGCTTTTTTTCTCACAAGATTTTTCCACCCACCAATGACTTGAAAATTGAAAGGAATATTATTTCAGGAATAATCTCTCAATTTAAATTAAATAAAGTAGCGGAAACCTCACTGGCAGATAAATGCATTAGTTTGGGAGCAAATGAATACTTGACAAACAAAATACTAAGTAAAGAATTTACTCGCCAGTATTCGTATTTTACACTTTTTAATAGTTACCCCGTCCGGGGGATAAGTCTATTAAATCTTCAAGGTATTCCGCTAGTATATTCATTAGCCACCTTCGATGTCCCGCTTATAACCGGAAATTTAGAACAATTTTACAATAACTCAGCAATTTCAAACTTAACACCTGAATCTTCAGTACTTTCTTCTCCTGCCCTATTCAAAACTTCCTCTCTGGGAAGAGCAGCGCTCTACTTTCATACTTTAGATAATTTAATTGGAGAAAGGAAAACGCTCTCTCTCTTAAGCGAATTTTATTTACTCAATTACTCTACAAACACTAACACCTCATTTACGGGCCTCATTTCTAAATATTGTAGTGTGGAAAAAGCCCGCTACGCAAAAGAACTTTATGAGACTAGTGGTTATTCTGATTATGCTATTCTTGAAGCTTCTTCAGCTGATTCCTTAAACTATGACATCAAAATAGGAAATTATGGTAATCTGCATTATCCGGTGGAGTTATTTGCTTATACTTTAACTGATACTATAACAATTCAAATGAATCCCCAATTGAGCTATCAGTCAATCCATTTTAGTTCAAAATCAAAAGTTAGCGCTTTTGAGATCGATCCCAGGCGACAAAATTTGTTTGATGTTAATTTTTCGAATAATTCCTTTTCGTTAAATACAGGATATAATTATGCTTTTTACTTGTCACTAAGATGGTTTTACTGGATGCAAAGTTTATTACTTATTTTCGGCGGATTATCATGATAGCAGTTATCAAAAATGTTTTTACCAAAGCAACAAGGCTAACATATAAGAACATTCACTTCCTTCTGTTGTTTTGGGTTACAAACTTTGCACTTGCCTTCGCATTATCGATGCCACTCTATTCATTATTAAGAAATGACTTAAGAAATTCAATATTAAATTCACACCTGGGCGGTGACTTTGATTTTCTTTGGTTCTCACAGTTTCTGAAACTGAATGATAAGACGGTTAGCTCATACCCGGGACTGATACTCATTGTCGTATTAATTTATAATATTATTCAAGTCTTCTTTAGCGGAGGACTTATTTCTGTGTTATCCAACTCGTCCAAGAATCATTCAGTGGATTTCTTTTATGGAGGAGTTAAATATTTTTTCAGATATCTCAAGATATTTCTTGTGGCTATTGCACTTTACTTCCTGGCAATAATGATTAACCTGGCATTGGAAAAAATGATATTTCTTATTGTTGATGTATACAGTTATGCAGCATTAACAATCCTATTTGACATTATTAAGAATGCGTTTTTACTATTTCTTATCAGTACGATCAACATAGTTTCAGACTACACAAAAATTGCCGTTTGCCAATCAGATTTAGGCAAAGTTTACCCGGCATTCAAAAAAGCACTACTATTTTTGAAAACCAATTTCAAGAATTCACTTGTAATCTTTCTAATCTGCGCAGTATTTGTTGCCTTAGGAGCGTTAACATATAATCTAATCGACAATGTAATTCCAAAAACGACTGCGGCACTAATAATTGTTACTTTTTTTATTCAGCAACTCTTAGTTATATTTCGATTTCTAATTAAAATATTATTTTACGCAACTGAGGTTGTTTTCTATTCTGAGTCAGATGCTCAAGTAATAGACCTGCAATCAGTTGAAATTAACCCAGAATCTTAATATGGCGATATTACCTATTTATGTATATGGTGACGAACAACTCACCAAAAAAGCAATTAAAGTTACTAAAGTTGACTCGACAATATTAAAGCTAATTTCCGATATGTTCGACACAATGGAAACCGCTGATGGTCTTGGTTTGGCCGCAAATCAAGTAGGAAGTCCTTATTCTATTTTCGTAATAGACTTATCTCATCTCGAGGAATACGCACACTATGGGAAAATGATTTTCATTAACCCGCGAATCGAGGATCCCTCCGAAGAAGTTATTTCAATGGAAGAAGGTTGCTTAAGTTTGCCCAACTTGCGCGGTGAAGTTGTGCGCCCTAAACGGCTTACACTAGTATATCAGGATTTAAGCTTGGAAGTCCATAAACTTGAAGTTGATGGATGGTTCTCAAGAGTTGTCCAGCACGAATACGACCACTTACTCGGGATATTTTTTGTTGACAAAGTAGAGCCTGAAAGACGCAAAGAACTTAAACCCGATTTACAGCTAATCAAAGACCGCAAAATGGATGTAGATTATTTAATCACTTCCAAGAAAAAGAAAAAATGAAAATAATATTTTGGGGTACTCCCGAGTTCTCTATACCAAGTTTAGATAAAATCTATTCTTCCTCTCATGAGGTTTTAGCGGTTGTTACTTCTACAGATAAAGAACAGGGCCGCGGGATGAAACTTCAACAATCTGCAGTTAAAACATATGCATTGGATAGAGACATTCCTGTATTGCAACCAGATAACTTTCATTCTGCGGATTTCTTGACGGACTTAAATAGTTTCGGCGCAGATATCTTTGTTATTGTGGCTTTCAAAATACTTCCTGAATCAATTTTCAATTTTCCTCCAAAAGGTTCGTTTAATCTGCACGGTTCCCTTCTGCCTAAATACCGCGGTGCGGCGCCGATTCAATGGGCACTCATTAATGGCGACAAAGAAACCGGCGTTACAACATTTAAATTAGAGGCCAAAGTAGATACCGGCAATGTGTATATCAAAAAATCGATTCCAATTCTTTTGTCTGATAATTTCGGAACACTGCACGATAAGATGAGCGTACTAGGAAGCGAAGCTGTTATAGAGACTCTTGAAATTATTGAGGAAGATAACTTCACATTATCATCTCAAGATAATACTTTGGCAACAAGTGCTCCGAAAATCACTAAAGATTTTTGTAAAATTAATTGGACAAATTCAGCTGAGTCAATCTATAATTTGATTAGAGGATTATCTCCTTTCCCCGGGGCATTTTTCCATCACAAAGACAATTTGATAAAAATTTATTCGGCAATTCCTACGAATGAACACAATTTGGCATCAGGAGCAATCAAACAATTTGGTTCTCAATTATTTATTGGGTGCGGGGGTGGAACTCTTGAGATACTTGAACTTCAAAGAGAAGGCAAAAAGAAGATGAGTATCAACGAGTTTCTTAGGGGATATTCATTTCATTAATTATTCTTAAGAATTCAACAATTACCTTTTTTTTATTTATTTTGACATATTACATTTAATACATTTAGTGTGTACTTAATTTTGAAGGAAAATGTCATAAAATATTTCAGTTATCTGTTTATACTAATCAGTTTTAGTATATCTCTAATTTGCACAAAAATATTGTTACCTCAAGAAATTGCAGTTTCAGGGAAAATAAAAAGGTCGGAAGATGGCGCCTATATCTCAAGGGAACAAAATAATCAAGATGTGCTACATTATGAAATTCACATCGAACTTTTCCCTGCTACTACATCTATTTCTGCCTCTGTAAATATAAAAATGAAATATATTGATTCGGCATCATCCAGAGTTTTTCTAAATTTGTATCAGAACTTAACTATTGACTCTATTTCATGCAACTCCATATCGCTTAATACTTATAAACTTTATAACCGAAGTCTTGCAGTAGAGTTGAATAAATACTTTTCCCCAAATGATACATTTAATTTGTCTATTAACTACCATGGCTCTCCACTGAATCTAGGTTATTCATCATTTAAGTTTGGAGAAATTAATGGTAATTCACTCATAGCCACTTTGAGTGAGCCCGAGTTCGCCTCGACATGGTTAGTGTGCAATGATAAACCTAACGATAAGGCATTAGTTGATATGTATATAAGTAATGATAAAGAGAAAACTTCTCTCTCCAACGGTAAACTGATTGAAACGATTTCAACTGGGAACAGAAAAACTTTTCATTGGCAGACAAAGTACCCTATATCCACATATTTAATTTGTCTTTATTCTTCACAATATGAACAAATCGACGAACAGTGGGCCTCCCCCGAAAAAGATACATTACAACTAACTTATTATGCAATTCCAAGACATATAGATAAAGCCAAAGTTGATTTCAAAAACCACAAAAGGATGCTTCAGTTTTTTTCATCGGTTTATGGCACTTATCCATTCATAATGGAGAAATATGGTGTTGCGGAATTCTTATGGCAAAGCGGTGCAATGGAAAACCAAACAATCACAGGTATAGGCACTAACTTTATTCAAGGCAGGGGGAATGTTGAAGATGTATTGGCACATGAATTAGCTCATCACTGGTGGGGTAATTCTGTTGGTCCTGAGACCTGGAAAGATATCTGGCTGAATGAAGGGTTCGCCACTTATTCGGAATTTTTATACGCTAATTTTGTCGATTCAACTTTATCCGTAGGCGACCGTCTAAACACCTACAAGTCATTCATGTTTGATGACCCTGTTTATGACCCGAAGAATGATATGTTCTCCCCTACTGTTTATTTTAAGGGTGCGTGGATAATTCACATGCTGAGAAACGAGATTGGTGACTCTCTATTTTTCTCCGTAATTCATAATTATTATGATAAGTATAAGTACAGCAATGCTTCAACTAAAGATTTTATTAATATTGCCGAGACCGTCAGTGGAAAATCGCTAACTCAATATTTTGACCAATGGTTGTTTAGTGGTTCAGGCAAAATTATATTAGATTACAAATGGAAATATGTTGATTCGGACAGTAAAAAACAATTATGCCTATCTCTAAAACAGGTACAGCAAGGCTACCCATGTTATAAATTTAATATTGATGTCTTTATTACAAATCCAACTAATGGTCTTGTAGAAAAAAGAATAATTGATGTATCCAAGACCAATCAAACTATAGATTTGGACATCGATTATAAGCCTTCAAAAATTGAATTAGATACTCAGCATAAACTATTGATTGAATTGCAAGAAAGCATTAATTAAGGAACTATGATTTGAAGAACAACACCTATTTTATAAGCGATATTCACCTTGGGTTAGAATCGCAGCAATTTGAGGCAGAGAAAGAAAGGCAATTAGTGGGATTTCTTAATTCCATCAAAAGTGATGCTAAAACTTTGTTCATTGTGGGTGATTTATTCGATTACTGGTTTGAATACAGGCGCGTTCATCAGAGAGGGCACTTTCGCCTTTTTTCAGCATTGGCCGACTTAGTAACTTCAGGAACAGAAATTCACTATATAATCGGGAACCACGATTTTATGCA
>CAIWTC010000490.1 GCA_903915485.1 uncultured Ignavibacteriales bacterium
TAATGCAAAAATATCTTTCACTTGCAGTAAATCGGAGATTTCAATTTTGCCGCCAATGTTATACTTTGCCTGAATATGATCAATAGATTTTAATAACTCAACCACTTTCCCCTCATCAACTGCAAGAGAGTTTTGTCCGCCATTTTCTATTCTGGCATTTATGGAAAAATATATTTTCCCTCTCTTGATCTTTTGACGAAGAATTTCACGCAGTTCATATTCTTTGGGCTGCAAAATTTGAGGAAGCTTCATCGAGAGTTCGAGGAAACGGTTGTTCAAACTTTTTATTTCAATTTCAAAAACAAATTTACCAATTATTGTTACGGCTTTCCCGTAACCTGTCATGCTATATATCATTTACTATTATTTTGATTTTAATCAGTAAAGATAATCATTAATCTATTCATTATAAAGATAAAATTAGCAAATATTGTTATATTTTTCTCTTTAATATTTGGCATTCATTTATCTGCCAAAAATAGATTTATTATATTGAATAAAAAATTAAAGGAATTATGTTAGAAAGTGTTTTAGAAATAGCCCGCGAAGCAGGCGAAATAGTTAAAGAGGGGTTCGGAAAAAACTTCAAAGTTGAATTCAAAACGAATGAATCGAATCTAGTAACAGAAATCGATAAAAAGTCCGAAGAACACATAAAGAATTATATTAATAAAAAGTTCCCAAGTCACGGTATTTTGGCTGAAGAGAGCGGCGGCACAAATACATCCGCGGAGTATGTTTGGGTAATCGATCCGCTCGATGGAACAACAAACTTCGCACATCACTTCCCTATCTTCTCAGTCTCAATCGGACTACAGAAAAACGGCGAGACTATCTGTGGTGTAGTAAACCATGTCATGTTAAATGAATTAAATTATGCAGAATTAGGGAGCGGCAGTTTCCGTAACGGAGAACAACTTAAAGTAAGTGATAATTCCAAACTTGGCAGAAGTTTACTAGTAACCGGTTTCCCTTATGATATCAATGACAATCCTTCTAATGCATTAGGGCTATTTACGGAAATTGTAAAGGTTTCTCAAGGGATTCGAAGACTTGGCTCAGCAGCAATTGATTTCTGCTATGTTGCGGGTGGTTCATTTGAAGGATTTTGGGAAGTTCATCTTCACCCTTGGGATATTTGCGCCGGGAAATTGATTGTCGAAGAAGCAGGCGGAATCATTACTGATTTTGACGGTAACCCTGCCAGTATTCATTCTAAACAAATATTATGCACAAATAAATTAATTCACCATCAACTTCTGGAAGTTATTAAAAAGAATAAGTTCGACTAATCACGGACACTGACTTAATGCTTTTTGCTGATTATGCATCATCGTTTGCACATATTATCAGTTAATAACCGATAACTTTAGCCTTAACTTTGAATTAATATTCCGATATAATATTTTTTAAATGGACAGTTATCTATATTTAAGAAACTAATATTTAATTTGAATCATTTCATAAAAATAAGAGAGACTTATGCTTGAAACTCAAAAGAAACTGACGAACACATTTTATGCTTTACTGAGCTTACCCGCTACTGCAATGGGATTTGCTTTAAGTATTCAAATATCTGCATTAAGCTGGATACTTAGCACTCAATATAATCTTAAGATTGACGAAGTGGGACTCGTTTGGGCTGCTGGACCTTTAGCAGGTATTTTAGGTCAAGTGATAATCGGTGTTATCAGTGACAAAGTTTGGCTTTGGGGTGGCAGAAGAAGGCCATTCATTTTAATAGGCGGTATCTTTGCTTCGCTTATGCTACTTGCACTTCCTAACATTAAGCATATCTCAGACTCATTCGGTTTCTCCGGAATATTAGGAATGGCGATTGCGATTGCACTAACTCTTGATTTGGCAATCAACATCAGTTTCAACCCTACCCGTTCTATTATTGCAGACATTACCCCTGAAGGCGTAGAGAGAACAAAAGGTTATACTTGGATGCAAACTGTTTCCGGTACATTCGGTGTTCTTGCATATGTAATTGGAGCAGTGTGGGGAAATTATGTATTGATATATTTTGGTGTCTTTCTAGTTTTTCTACTTTCAGTAATTCCAACATTTTTTATTACTGAACCCAAAGAACTTAAGGCCGGGGCGAACGATAAAGGAAAATCTGAAACCGTAAAAACTTCGTTCACCGAGATTCTTCTTTTAATTGAACCTCTTTGGGGATTTCTTGTTTATGCTGCATATGCAATGATAGCAAAGATGGTTGATTTCAAACCTGACAACTATTACATCGAAGCAATTTGCTTTATTATTACAATTGTATTCATTCTCAAAACACTTTTTGCTAAACCTAATCATAATGATGCTTCAGCAGACGGTATTATTTCATTCAAGAAAATACTTGCCGCACATACTTTTACTTGGCTTGGTATTCAAACGATGTTCGTTTATATTTTTGCTTTTCTGCAGCATAAGGTTTTCTTGATTAGTGATAATTCTTTGCTTACTACTGTAATTAAAGATGACATCGGCAGAATTATCTCAATAAGCTTTTTAATTCTGAATGCAGTTGCTGCATTACTTCCTACACTTGCACTAGAGCCAATTGCCCGCAAGATTGGACGAGTCAGAACTCATTTCCTTTGTATTGCAAGCATGGCAATAAGTTATGCTTTGATGCTTGTATTTGGTTTCTCTGCTTTGAATATTTATATAATAATGGCACTGCTCGGAATCGGTTGGGCATCAACAATCAGTCTGCCTTTTGCTATCATGTCTCAGCAGATTGACCAACGCCGTATGGGACTTTTCATGGGACTGTTCAATCTTTCAGTTGTGCTTCCTCAATTAGTAGCAAGTTTTGGAGTTGGACAAGTGGTTAATTCAGCAGGTGATAAAAACATTATTTTTATTATCTCCGCATTAAGTCTAGGCATTTCTGCTTTACTTTGGATGCTGGTTAAAAATGAATCAGAAAACAAAAACGAATCCAGCGGACATGTTCCGTCTTCTCATTAATTAAGATATTGGAATTTCGATGAAGAGATTATTATTTTTATTATGCTTACTTCTTTCCCCTCTGACATTTTCAGAGGACATCAAAGATATCATTAAGAGCTTAAAAATAAGTGAAGGGAAATCAGATACAATCGTAATCAGCGATGTATTTTATGCTAAAGATTATTCATTAACTTTTAGACCTAATAAGTTCTTAAACATCAAATATGATGCTGCAAAAATGCTGCTGATTATAAGTGCCAAAAAGAACTTCCCTAAGTACACTCTGCTTGATTTTACTTTAGGCGGGAAAGAATATTCAATCCCAATTGAATCAAAATCAGAAGGTCTAAAACTTATTGAACATAAATTCATATACACTCCTACCTCGACAGATAAGACCGTTTCACTGGTAGGCAGTTTCAATAATTGGAACAGTTCTGCCAACCCTATGACTCTCAATGGAAAAGATTATGAAACTACTCTTAATCTTGAACCCGGCAGTTATGTTTATAAATTTATTGTTGACGGAAAAGAAGTTCTCGACCCTTTGAGCCCTGAAAGAGCACCTACGGGATTTGAAAATCTACATGTCTATAACAAGCTGGTTTATGCCAACGAACACCGCTGGACACACGCCGAAAAGGGTA
>CAIWTC010000491.1 GCA_903915485.1 uncultured Ignavibacteriales bacterium
GCTCAGGTATTTCCCAATAGCGTAATTCAAGGCCCGGTTTACATCGGCGAGAACTCAATTGTAAAAAGTCTATCATGGATTTATGAAAATGTCTTCGTCGGCAAGTTTTGTAAGGTCGGCGGTGAAATTGAACACTCAATTATTTTGCCTTATTCCAACAAGCAGCACACAGGTTTCCTTGGTCACGCTTATTTAGGTAGTTGGGTTAATCTTGGCGCTGACACAAACTGCAGCGACTTGAAAAATAATTACAGCACAGTTAAAGTTTATATTAACGGAAAAGAAGTTGATACTAAAAGTCAGTTTTTAGGATTGATAATGGGAGACCATTCAAAATCATCCATCAACTCGATGTTTAATACAGGAACAATCGTAGGTTTTTCCTGCAATATATTTGGCGCTGATTTCCCGCCGAAATATGTTCCATCGTTTTCTTGGGGCGGAAGCGGCTCCTTAGTTGAATATGATATTAATAAAAGTCTTGCCACAGCAAGAATTGTCATGCAGCGTAGAAATCAAGATCTGAATCCAGATACAGCAAAACTATTTTCCCACATATTCGAGATAACAGAGAATGAACGGCGAAAAAGAGGAAATTCAAATTGACCCGCGTGCGTCGAATAGCTCGGCGCATGTAGTCAAGGATTTATACACGGGCCTGCGCGGTGCTGCAGTTAAAATACTCAGCAGGGTAGAGCGCACTGATTCCTACCTCGATAAACTCTTGGATTACGAACTTAAATTTCTTGACTTGAATTCTCAGGACAGAGCATTGCTATTCGAAATTGTGCATGGCGTAATTCGTTGGCAGGGGCGTCTCGACTGGATTTTAAGCGGATTCTATAAAGGTCAGTTTTCTAAAGCAATCCCTATTTTAAAAAATGCTTTACGCGTTGCCTTGTATCAAATCATGTTTCTTGATAAAGTACCGGAGTATGCGGCAGTTAATGAAGCAGTTGAATTTGTTAAACGACTTCACGGACAAAAACCTGCTGACATATCAAACGCGGTACTTAGAAATATTTTACGCAATAAAAACACTTTGCGTTATCCCGATCCTTCACAGAATTTGCTTGGTTACCTTTCCACATACTATTCTCATCCCGCGTGGATGATTAAGCGATGGGTTGCACGGCACGGTGTTCAGTTCACTATAGAAATGATGCTTGCCAACAATGACCGTCCCGCACTTACCATGCGCTTGAATACACAGAAGATGAACATTGAAGACTGTAAAATGCTTTTTGATTCAGTCAATGTTAAATACAGTCAAGGTAAGTTCATCCCCGAGTTTTTCAGAATCAGTTCGCAGGCAAACTTACTACAATGGCAATATTTTCAGGAGGGGTTCTTCGCAGTTCAGGATGAAAGCGCCGGACTTGCGTGCAGACTACTCGACCCAAAACCGGGACAAAGAATTTTAGACTTATGCGCGGCACCGGGCGGTAAATCAGCCTATATAGCTAATCTTATGAAAAACGAAGGCGAGATTATTTCTGTTGATAGATTCGATGCACGGTTAAATATTCTCAAAGAAAATCTCGACCGCTTAGGAATATCAATAGTTAAGCCTGTCGAAAAAGATGCATTAGAATTTGAAGACGGACTATTTGATGGCGCGTTGATTGATGCACCTTGCAGCGGCTTTGGAACTTTAGCTAAGAAACCTGATATCCGCTGGAAAAAAGAATTGCTTGACATTCAACAGTTAAGCGAACTTCAATTGCAACTGATGAATCACACTGCAAAAATGATTAAACCGGACGGAGTGCTTATTTACAGCGTCTGTACTATTGAACTTGAGGAAACCATTGGAGTGGTGCATAAATTTCTTTCTCAAAACCCCGATTTTTATATTGAATCTGCCGGCAAATTTGTTTCTGAAGAAGTAGTGGACTCCCATGGCTTTGTTCAGACATATCCGCATCTTACAAAAACAGATGGCGCGTTTGCTGCCCGTTTCAGAAAAAGTATTTCCACGACCCCCACTGAATAAAGGATAGAGTATGTTTCAGAGTTTATCTTCTGAATTAAAAGAAGCCAGAGAAAAAAAAGGTTTAGGACAACTTGAATTAGCAAAAGCAATTAAAATGGATTTTGCTTTTTTAAAGAGACTTGAAAACGGCGACATGAGTTTTCTTCAACCTGTGTTTGTTAGAGGATTTTTAAAGTCCTATGCAAAGGCAGTCGATTTGAATGAAGAAATAATCGTCAGAAAATTTGAATTGGCCTGTGACGGCAAGGACTATAATAGCGAGGAACTAGTCAATCAACCGGAAATGATTGTTGCGCACCCCGACAGGCCCATGCCAAATAATGAAAGTTTGTTTACGCTAATTACCCCGAAGCCTCCAAGCGTAACTACTCTTTACAGATCAGAAAACCCGGATGTAAAAGAGCAGAAAGTAACAACCTTAACATTACATCAAAAGCGAATCATTATGTTCGCTTCACTTTCACTTTTTATAATTGCAATCTCCGGATATTTTTTCTACCGTTCAAATTTGAATGACACTATTGAAGTTGACGGCGCCGAGGGCGTTACTGCCGTTGTAGATACAATTTCACGATATGAAACTCCCGCGCCCGCGCCTGTAGTTTCTTCCTCAGATAGTTTATTGCTCCACATGGAATTTAAGGGCGAATGTTGGGTAAAAGTTAAGCCGGATTCTAGCGGAGATTACTCTGAAAATGTTTATAAAAGTTCGAACATAGCTGAATTTAAAGCATCTAAATTTTTCATTGTTAATCTTGGCAACTACCCTAATGCCAGATTATTTCTCAATAACAAAGAACTAAAACTTGAGAGTTCATTCAACAAATCTAACTCTTTAAGGCTCGAGATTAAAAAAGATACTGCTATTACAATTCCCTGGGAATCTGTTAAGTCAGATAAATCCGCTAAATCAGATAAATCAGCGCAACCGGAGATAACAAAAAAGCATAAAAAGAAATAGCCGCCTAATTTCTAAAAAATGAATATTCAAAGCGCCAAGGAGAAAATCGCAAAACTAATTGATGAGATAAACTCTCACAATTATAAATACTATGTTCTCGATGAACCATCTATAAGCGACTTTGAATATGATATGCTTCTGAAAGAACTAGAGGCATTAGAACAGCAATTTCCCGAACTTATTATTCCCGAATCGCCAACTCAGCGAGTTGGCAAAGACTTGACAAAAGACTTTCAACAAGTCAAACACCGCTATCCCATGCTTAGCCTTGCAAACA
>CAIWTC010000492.1 GCA_903915485.1 uncultured Ignavibacteriales bacterium
ATAAAGTTAGAGATTTTTCCGTAAAATAATAAGAATTTCTTTTACTATTAGTCCAAAGATTCATAGGGAAATCACCCTAAATTCGGCGTGCGGACTCTATAAGGAATTGAGCATGTTGTTTGATTCCCGAGGGAGTCTCTGCCCCGATTGCGACATATAAAAAAGAATATTCAATTATTTTGCCGAATATAGCATGGAGAGAAAAAAATAGTTTGGAATTAATTCGGAATCTTTTGTATTTTTAAGATGAAAATCTTTTTAATAAAATGACAAAGTATTTTAAAAAATCACCTTTAATCAGTCTGTTTTTACTAATTACATTATGCACCGCGTTTTGGCTGGATAGTATTAATGTGACTGAATATATTTCAGGTTCGAGAACAAATTTTTCTGATACTGAAATCATTGGGCATACAAAAGATTTATCAAATTTATCCTCAGTCAATATTTCGACAACCCTTGATTTTCAATCTCCCGATTTAACTGATAACGGAACAAAGGTTTTCGCAGATCTAGACAGTCCTTCAATTACAAATGAACACAATTTTTCCGGTTCTGAAGAAGTCATCACAGCCTCGGAAAAGACCGAATTATCGGTTGATTTTGTTAACTCCATATCTATCTTCCTCAAGAATAAAACTTTCCTAATTTAGCTTTACGATTTTCATCCAAAGAATGTTTGCTTTCTGAGTGATTGAGAGCGGTTCTTCAGTATTCTTTTTAGAATAAAACTAACCAATTCAATTCTTAAGCGAAAGCAGCATAGTAAGGAAATTTATGCGCGCGTATCACTGTATATATGCATTGATGAGTAAATATGAATTATGCAAGAGTAAAAGATGATAAAGTTTGAAAATAAAATAAAAATCGATACGCGCCATATTTAATAAGAGTCCCTACATACAATCCCAAGCCGGGTATTCAGACAGCTCTCGTTTGATTATTCGGCTTTTTTTTATTCAATGAGTGATTGATAATACGGCGAACCATAATATTTTGAGATTAATTCGTATCTTAAAATTATATTATTAACAAAACCAAAAGACTATGAGATTCATTTTCACTTTCTTATGCATTATATCATTGATGAGAGAGGTATCCCCGCAGGGACTGCTTTCTGATAACGATAAAATAATAATTGACTCCCTTTTTAACGGCGCTCTTCGTCAGCGGACTGCTTATGAGTGGCTGAAGGACATTTGCGTTAACATTGGTCCACGGCTAAGTGGTTCTGATGCAAGCAATAAATCTTTGGATTGGGCAGTAAATAAACTTAATGGTATGAGTAATGTTAAAGTTTACCGTCAGGAATTAATGGTCCCTTATTGGGAAAGGGGTAAAGTAGAGAAGGCCTACTTAATCAGCAATGGAAATCAAACCGAATTAAAGGTCGCAGCGCTAGGCGGAAGTATAGGGACGGGTAGTTCTTTATTGGCATCTCAAGTTATAGAATTAAAGTCTTTTGAAGAGTTGGAACAGAGGAAAGCCGAAGTAAAAAACAAGATTGTATTTTTTAATAATGAATTTCCTAAAACTGTCCTCAATACATTTGAGGCCTACGGCCAACTTGCCCGGTATCGGGTTTTTGGTGCTAGAGAAGCGGCCAAGTTTGGGGCAGTTGCAGTTATAGTAAGATCAATTACCTCCAGTGAAGACAATGTTCCACATGTCGGGGTGATGATTTATAATGATACTATTCCCAAAATTCCGGCAGTTGCAATCGGAGTGCTGGATGCAGGTGTCCTCCACAATTCTATTGTGAAAGACAAAGAAGCACTTGTTTCCATACAGCTAAGTTGTCAGATACTCCCTGACAGGCCTTCAGCAAATATTATTGCCGAGATTAAGGGTACTGAAAAACCCGAAGAAGTAATTGTTGTATCGGGCCATTTTGATTCATGGGACAAAGGACAGGGGGCGCATGATGACGGTGCGGGATGCGTTCAATCAATGGAAGTTATAAAACTATTTTCAGATATGAATTATAAGCCCTTACATACTATCCGTTGTGTACTTTTCATGAATGAAGAGAACGGCAGCCGCGGTTCTGCAAAATATACAGAACTTAGTACGGAGAAACATTTAGCAGCAATTGAATCTGATAGGGGAGGGTTTCTTCCCAACGGTTTCTCTTTTGATGGTGATAGTCTGCTCTTTGAAAAACTTAGGGAGTTTATTCCGCAGTTAAATAAGTGGGGAGTGTGGTATTTCCAAAAAGGAGGCTCGGGAGCGGATATCGGAAGAATTAAGGACTGTAAAATGAAATTAGGCTATGTCCCGGATTCTCAAAGATATTTTGAAGTTCATCACTCAGATAATGATGTTATTGGAGCGGTTAATCCTCGTGAACTTGAACTTGGAAGCGCTGTAAATGCGATGATGGTTTATATTTTGGATAAGTATTTTTAAGTAAGATAATAAAAACGGGAGTCAGCGTATTGAGAAACTGACTCCCGGTATCACTAATAAAGATTTTTAGCAAACTTATTTTTTGTGCTTTTCAATTTGATGTGTTCTTGTGAAGTTCTCGCACATGCGGCGCACTTTTTCACTTTCGTCAAATCTTCCGTTTTCCTTTACGGCAAATAAACCGCGTTCGTCACCAATTTTATATAGTGAGAGCGCTGCCATAATACGGGCATCTTCACTTTGGCTTGAATGAAGGATTTTCATTAATGGAAGTACTGCCTTATTTGACTTAATCTCGCCAAGATAATAAGCGGCACTTGTCTGTAATCCTTCGTTATCAGAACCTAATCCTACTAATAAATTCTGCTCGAAAGCATTAGTGGATTTTTTAGCTGCACTTGTTGGCTCTGCGGCATAACTTGTGAAAGCAAATGTCAATGTAACAACTATCGCAACGAAATATTTTATCATGTTTTTCATGGTAGCACCTTCTTCTTTTTATTTATAAAACTTACGCTTCAAATATATATTTTAGGGAGTGCGATTGCTTTCCTTTTGGTGCAGAAGGAGTTTTTCAATGATGAGCGAGCGTAAAACTTGACAGAAGATTTTTTATAAATGACACAAAACTTTATTCCAAGCTATATAAAGCTATATTCATCGGGCATTTTTGCTGAGCGGATACAATTACTGCAAAATAAAATGCAGAATTGTGATATCTGCCCACAAAACTGTTTGGCTGACCGAACCGCATCTGAATTCGGGAAATGTCTTTCTGGTGATAAAGCTATTGTTTCCTCTTACACTGCGCACTTCGGCGAAGAGCCCGTAATCAGCGGGCGAAACGGTGCTGGGAATATATTTTTCGGTAACTGTAATTTGAAATGTATTTACTGCCAAAACCATGAAATAAGTCAGAGTAAGTCTTCAAAACTGATGAAGGAAGTCAGTGATGAGGAATTAGCTGATATAATGATTAAACTGCAGGAAACAGGGTGTCATAATATTGGTTTGGTTTCTCCTACGCACTTTGGTGTCCAGATTTTGAATTCTATATACATAGCGATAGAGAAGGGGCTTTCTATACCTATTATTTACAACTCAAACGGCTATGATTCGGTTGAGATGCTTAAATTGTTTCATGGCGTGATTGATATTTATCTGCCTGATTTGAAGTATGGTTCTAATATATATAGTAAAGAACTTTCCAAGTGCCCTGATTATTTCGAATTCGCAAAACTCGCATTGCAGGAAATGTATTCTCAAATTGGGCACGAACATGTTCTTGAGGATGGACTCTTAAAGCGCGGTTTGATAGTCAGGCATCTAGTATTGCCTAATGATTTAAGTGAGAGTGAATCAGCCCTGAAATTTATTGCTGACTTAAACCCGGAGATATACATATCGCTTATGTCTCAATATTTCCCTGATCATAAAGCAGTTTTGCACCCGCTGCTAGGCAGAAAAATAAGACATCGTGAGTATGAAAAGGTGTTAGAATTTGTAGAAAAAATTGGCCTGCACAATGGATGGATCCAAGAACCGGAAAGCGCCGATACATACCGGCCATACTTTAACGATTCGAGAGAAAACCCATTCAGGAATTGAGCAATTCAACCTTTTAAGCCATCTACTGACATTATCCTCCATTCATCATGAACTATCACCACTTATTCCTTTTTAATAGAATGGATGGAAATATTCTATATTTTTACTTTGAAAATTTTAATAATTACCAGGAAAAAGGCCATGAAAAACTCGACTATATTCTTTACACTAATGTTCGCATTCTTCTACCTCTTCCCTTCATCTGCTTTTGCGCAGGATGTTAAAGTGGAGAAAGAGAAAGCAGTTAAAACAGACTCAGTATGTTGCAAAAAACATGAGAAGTCCTCTACATGCGAAAATATAAAATGTACTTGTAAAGAGTGCAAAAAAATGCGCTCAAGCAGCGAAAAGAAAAAAAGTCATTCTAAAGAATGGAATTTCAAAGACATTAATGTTCAGATTCCTAAACTTAGTATGAAGAATCCTTTTGTTGAAGTAAGCTATGGTTTAGGTAATAGTTCCGTAAATTCATTAATCGGAAAATTTCAGGATGCGGGTTTTGCGGAAATTAAAATTGGGCACTACAGAAATAGTCTAAGAGGAAAAGACAGTGTCGTCCTTGGCAGCAAGAGCAAGTTCGTTCAGTTCAGTTTCTTTGACCAGAAATTAAGGAAAGCAGTTACAACAAGTGATATATCTACTAATACTTTCCGTTTCGGGATGGGCTGGGCAGATGCTCTTGGTTATAAATTTGGGAACTCCGCTTTATTGTTAGGTAGCGAACAAGGTTTTGGATGGAGTAGATTGAAAGTGAATGATAAACTAACAGATGTTTCTGATTTAGCTAAGCTCAGATACTATGATAACCAGTTTAAGTTTGGAATTAATAATGCTGCTACTTTGAAGTTTAGTATAGTTCCTTCGGTTGCAGTTAATGTATCATATGAAAGAGCGCAAGTATATCAGAAAGTAATTTTCTGGAGAACAGCAGGAAGTATTCTTGCTGAACAAATTTCTTATGGGATACTTGATGAGTTCATTGACGAGGTTGTTGACCACTCATCAGTCGGTGCGCCGGTAATTAATTTCATCTTAAGAAACGGGTTGTCCTATGGTATTTACGAACTTCGCAAAGAAAAGATGAACTTCCCATTTAAGGGTGAAGACCCGCTAATGGAATCAACTTTTAAGGTTGGAATGTCTTTTCAGTTATAAAAATTTGTTAGTCTAAAATAGAATTGCCCTCTCTGCCAAACATGAGAGGGCAATTTTTATAATCTCAAAATCCGTTCCCATATTTCTTTTTCAACTTCTACTCCATTGCGCATATTTTCTTCCCGAACTTTGAAAACTCTCTCGCCAGGGTAAAGCACGGGTTCATTTTCATTGACTACCTCTCCGCTTTTGTAATATTCGATGGTATCATCAATCATTTTATTCATATCCGTACTCCCCAAATTTCTCTTCATATCTATTGCAATAAATATTTGCGAAAGCCCTGTTTCGTATTCAGTCTTGCTAATGTCTTTTGTTGTTTGCCCGCCGGAAAGTGCTGCGGCAATTAAGTCAAGCAGAAGTGATAACCCTGCTCCTTTCCAAAGCCCGATGGGCAATGCACGGAAAGTTGAGTAAATTTCTGCTGCATCTGTAGTTAATTCCCCGTTCGAATCATAACCTCCGACAAAAGGCAACGGCTTTTTGGCTCTTTTGTGTGTCGATAATTTCCCATATGAATATTGCGAGAGGGCAGTGTCAATTACAACATGGTTTGGCGAATTAGGAACTGCAAATACAATAGGGTTATTACCTGTGCGTGCTTCTTTTGAACCCCATGGTGGCAGATTCGGCATTGAATTAGTCCAACAGATAAATACAAATCCGTTTTCAGCAGCCTTCCATCCGTACGCTCCTGCACGCATCCAATGATTAGTGTTTCGCAGAGCAACGCATCCTATCCCAAAGTTACTAGCAAGTTCCATCGCTCGGTCAGTCATTTGCCAAGCATTAAGAACGCCTGCGCCATAGTTCCCGTCCCATACTTCCAAGCCATTAAATGCATTTGATAAGGTCGGTTTTGCATCAGGTTTTATGAGCCCAAGTTCAACCATTTTGATTATAACATGGAACCGGTTTACACCGTGCGAAGCCACTCCGCAAAAAGTATTCTCTGTGAATATATCTGCGCACAGTTTTGCATCCTGCTCAAGGAAGCCATGTTTTAGCAGTATTGAATTAAATACTGAAGAAAGTTCGTCAAAACTTAATCTGTTCATAATCATTGTTGGTCGAAACAGGATTTAAATGTATCATCAATTCTATAAAGTTCATCTTTTGAAAGCACAATACTCCCTGCTTTAGAATTTTCAACTGCCTGTTCAGGGTTTCTTGCCCCGCATAGAAGGTGAGTAATACCGGGCCGTGAATGAGTCCATGCCAAAACTAATTGTCCAATGTTACATGAATGTTCTTCAGCGAACGGGAGAATTTCCTCGCAAAACATTTTTACTTTAAGCAAATTTTCCGACTTAAACAGGGGAGAGTTAATTCTCAAATCGCCGTTATTATATTTTTTCGGCTCAAGTGTTTTGCCTGTCAGCAGCCCTTGTGCAAGGGGTGAGTAAGCAAGCACGGCTGTATTGGTATTGATGCAGTAATCTAAATTGCCGTTAGTCTCAATCATTCGAGTGAACATATTGTATTTTTCCTGGTCGGAATCTATTTCGCCGTATTCTCTCATCTGTCCGACGCTTGCGTTGCTTACGCCGATAGCTCGAATTTTCCCGTCGTCCTTAAGTTTTAAGAGACATGCCATCGTATCTTCAATTTTTGTAGTGGATTCCTGCCAATGAGTTTGGTATAGGTCAATATAGTCGGTTTGCAATCGCCTCAAACTCTCTTCGACCTCAAATGTGATTGACTCAGGACCGAGATATTTGAACACTTTTATTTTAGAAGGCTCTTTAGTGACTCCAAAACCATCCGAATGAAAATGGAAATCGCCTTTCTCTAAATCCCACCTAAGACCGCATTTAGTGGCAAGAACAGCTTTGTCCCTTCTGCCAAGCAGCGCCTTCCCGACAATCTCTTCAGATACCCCGAAGCCGTAAACAGGAGCAGTATCAATAAGGTCAACCCCGCAATCTAATGAAGCGTGGATTGCGTTGATGCTTTCTCTTTCATCAGCACCTCCCCACATCCATCCGCCCATTACCCAGGTTCCCAAGGCAATAACGCTTGCTTCAATCCCGGAATTACCAATTTTTCTTTTAATCATCTGAATACCTTTGTAAAAAATTCTTTCATCATTATAAATATATTCAAAAATATTTTTTATATTAGTAGTCTAATTTAAATAATTAAAAGTTATTAATTCTTAGTTATGAAAGTCAAAATTTCATAATTCATAACTTACAATTCATAATTAAAAATGCACCCGTAGCTCAATCCGCCAGGGGCGGACAGGTAGGATAGAGCGTCCCGACAAAGGTCGGGAAGGTTGAGGGTTCGAAAGTAAATTAGGACAAAACATTTTTGAAGTTAGAATTTCATAGTTCATAACTTATAATTAGTAATTAAATATGCACCCGTAGCTCAATTGGATAGAGCGTTTGACTACGGATCAAAAGGTTGAGGGTTCGACTCCTTCCGGGTGTACAACTAACTAAGGCTGACTTTAACAAAGTTGGCCTTTTTTTGTCTAAAAAATCAAAGTTGGGTGCTGGTCCAGGGGTGTGAAATTAATCTTAGTGCACAAAAAATAACACTTGCTACATAGCAACTTTTTTCTTTATCTTTAGACCAAATGCTTGAATATTTAAGCCTTTCCTTGGGTTGTTGAAAGCGGACAGAATTTTGGCTGATTATCGGCGGAATTTGGTCTGCATTTATTTTTTTAGTCAATTCGGTCACACTAAAGTTGACCTTTTTTATTTATCTAACTTAATTCTTTCGGAGGGTTATGAATTTCCTCAGGGTTACTTTATTATCTTTTCTATTCGCAGCTGCTTTCAATTATGCTCAGCTGTATCAGGGCCCCGCCAGCGGTTCTGCTGCGAGTGGGCTTCAGGTTACAACTGATAGCTATACTCCAAATGCACCTGCAAAAGTGCGTGTCGTTATGCATCCACCTAAGAATCTTTTTTCTAACGGTCGTTTGCCCGATACTCAAAATGATGTAAAACCCTCTGCCCCTGCAGGTTCAAATTATCAGATTGATCCTCTTATAAGTAGAGCAAGCAAAAATGTTGAAGGAGATTATACCTTAACCAATAACTTTGCAGGAATCGCTGACCAAGGAACGGGAATCCCGGCAGATGCTTTTGCAGCCGTTGGCCCTCAGCATATCATCGCTACTGTCAACAGCCGTTTTGTTATTATGACAAAGACCGGTACAGTATTAAAAACAATTGAAAGTGCTAGCTGGTATAGTTCAGTTCTTGCTACTGCATCTCCTTTTGACCCGAAGGTTATGTATGATAATCTTTCCAAAAGATGGGTAATGGTTTGGCTTGATGTAAACTCTTCAAGTACAGTATCTTACTATCTCGTATCAGTTTCACACGATTCAAGTGCTACAGGAATCTGGTATAACTACGCTCTTTCAAATACACTTAATGGTTCAACGGAATCAAGCACTTGGTCCGATTATCAGGGTGTTGGTTATGATGCAAATGCAATCTACATCACCGGTAATCAATGGACAGCTGCTGGAGCATTTCAATATGCCAAAATCAGAATCATCCCTAAGACTGGTTTGTATGCAAATACGGGCGGTAAAGTTGCATGGACTGATTTATGGAATATTAAACATCCGGATGGTTCATTACCAACAGCTTTTGGAATCAGACCGTCATTCGTTGTCAGCAATTCCACTAATGCAACTGACTATAATTTAGTTGCTGCAAC
>CAIWTC010000493.1 GCA_903915485.1 uncultured Ignavibacteriales bacterium
GGAATGATTGGTAATATCATGAGACAATTCTCCGTGGTTGTGGTAACTGCCACACTGCTAAGTTTGTTCGTCTCTTTTACAATCACTCCTATGCTTGCATCAAGATTTGCGAAACTTGAACGCTTGAAAAGCACAAACATATTAGGACGGTTTGCAATCTGGTTTGAAAAAGAATTCCGCATTGCTACTGAAAATTATATAAAGTTATTGAAGTGGAGTCTGAACAATAAAGGAAAGGTATTCGCGTTTGTGACTTTACTATTTGTCGGAGCACTTTCACTCGTTCCTTTTGGATTCATCGGTTCTGAAATGTTTGCTCAGGCAGATAGAGGTGAGTTTGCTGTAACAATAGAACTTCCTCCGGGCGCAACGCTTCAACAGACAAATGAAGCATCATATAAAGTTGAACGCATCATTGCGGGTATGCCTGAAGTTTCTAAAACATTTGTCAATGTTGGTGCATCAAGCGAAGGATTGATTGGGTTTGCTTCTAATAACAACTCTGAAATTAATGTGGCGCTTACTGACAAGAAAGAAAGAGTAAAATCTACAGAGCAAGTCGGTGAAGAGATTAAACAAAAAGTGCAAGCACTTCCCGGATTGAAAGTAAGAGTCAACCCGATAGGTATGTTCGGTGTTGCTAATCAAACTCCGATTCAGTTATTGCTGAGCGGTCCTAACTATAGCGATGTGTTGAAAGCATCACAGCAGGCATTAGCAGTTGTACGGAAAATACCCGGAACAACAGATGTGCGTTTATCTTCAGAAGAAGGAAAGCCTGAGACGCGCGTAATAATAGACAGAGATAAATTAAATTACTATGGACTTTCGATAGCGGAGGTCGGACAGTCATTACGCACCGCGCTAACGGGAGATGATGAATCAAGATACCGTGATGGTGCAGACGAATATACTTTGCGCATCCTTCTTGATAAACTCGACCGTTCTAATACAGAGAGCCTGAAACGCATGGTGTTCATGAATAAGAAAAATGAACAGATTGAACTTCAACAGTTTGCAAGTATTGTTCGTACTGTTGGTCCTACAAAACTTTCGCGACAGGATAGAAATTCTTCTATCACATTGCAGTCGCAAGTTGTAGGAAGACCCGTTGGAACAGTATCGCAGGAAATCGAAAAGGAATTAAAGAAAATTCAGTTTCCTTCAAATGTAACATATGGATTTACCGGTGATGTTAAAAGTCAGAAAGATTCGTTCGCGAGTTTAGGGCTTGCAATGATGGCCGCTATATTATTCGTATATCTTGTGATGGTAGCGCTTTATGATTCATTCATTTATCCGTTTGTGGTGTTGTTCTCAATTCCTCTTGCGATGATAGGTGCGCTGCTAGCATTAGCCTTATCTATGAAAGCGTTAAGTATTTTCTCAATACTTGGTATCATCATGCTTGTGGGGCTTGTGGGCAAGAATGCAATTCTGATTGTGGACAGAACAAATCAGAAACGCGCAGAAGGAGAGTCGGTTTATGATGCGTTGTTAGACGCCGGCAGAATGCGTTTGCGTCCAATCGTGATGACAACACTGACAATGATTTTTGGTATGCTTCCGATAGCGATATCAAAATCGTCCGGAGCTGAATGGAAGTCAGGCCTTGCATGGGGTATCATCGGCGGACTTATAAGTTCACTGCTTCTAACATTAGTTGTAGTGCCTCTGGTATATACAAAGGTTGAAGATTTAAGAGTGAAAATTGGCGGATTCCTTAAAAAGAAATTTAAGGGAAAAGATGAAGAATTAGTTGTCGAAGCAGAATAACTAAAACTAAGTATTTAAGTAAAGGCTGTTCCGGTTATCCGGGGCAGCCTTTTTTAATATTAGTGAGTGCGTTAAATAAATGTCGCAGCGATTATTGTGTTGAATGAGAGTTGAGTGTAATTCTAAAACCAGAGTTGAAGCACAACTGCCAATATACCAAGGATAGTTCCTATAATTCCAAGTATAATGCCTGCTTTGATTAAGCCTTTATCGGAGGGAGAGACTATTCCGTTATCAATTTTCTTTAATTCGGATGACCCAATTATCAAAGCAGGAATTCCGAGAAGGGGCCCGAAAATAACCACACTCAATATTCCGAAAATAAGAATCAGCTTTGCGCGACTTTTCTCTATCAAAGGAGACTCTTGATGAGTACTAACGGAATTCATAAATATTTTATTTCCACAATTAGAGCAAATAATATCTGTTTCAGTTAAGCTCGTTTGGCATTTGGGGCATTGCATGGGTTACATTATCCTATTAACTGAATGAAGTTGATTTTATAGTAAATGAATAAATATATTTGCTCAATATATACATGCTATTTTACCACATCCATTATAACCAACAATGAACTTACCGAAATCAGTATCCATAATATAACTCCCTGAATCATAGGCTTGATTCCTACGGTGCGGATAACGCTTCGGTTCAACCCTGCGCCGATTAAGAATAGAGTTACGGTTAATCCTGTTTTGGATATTGAAACTATGTATGGTGATACGAGACTGATTGAAGTGAAGTAAGTATTTAC
>CAIWTC010000494.1 GCA_903915485.1 uncultured Ignavibacteriales bacterium
AGCTCCTGACATTGCACTTGCCCTAGCACTGGGATAGACTTTTAAAAATTGGAATGATGTAGTTCCAACTTTTTCAAAAGCAGAAAGTTGATTATTTATACCCAAAATTAGTAGTATTATGATAAATAATTTTATGTTACTGATTTTCATTATCGTTCCTTACTTCAGACAATTTATTTAATTACTACGAATTTACCCTTAGACATATCGCCTTCGGGGGTTGTAACCACATACAAGTATAATCCGGAAGCTATCTCTTGTCGATTTCTTGAAATTTGAAAGAAAGTCGAAGAGAATGAATCTTCATCCGTATGTTCAATCGTCTCTACAAGTTGACCCGCATATGTGAAAATTCGAATCGTACATTTTGCCGGCAAACCTAAAAATTGAATTGCCTTCGGTTGCCCGGGAAAACCTGATTCGCTAATAAACGGGTTTGGCGTAACATATACTTTTCCCATTTTTGCAACTGAGTGAATTTTCTTTGCAAACAAAATCATATTTGTTTTGCCGCTTTCATTGTTCTGATCATCAACTGAAGTAACAGTATAGTATCTGCTTTCACCCGGCTTGAAATCGGTTGTGGTATCGTAATATGTATATGAATTATCCGCAGCACCTCCAACGCTTACTGTTGAAAGTAATCTCCATGGACCCATACCGGATAGACTTCTATAAATTTTATATTTACTCAGTTTTCCCATCAAACGCGGATGAGTAAATTTTTCAACTGTTCCGTTCCAATCAATTTTAACATCCGCTGTAGCGGTATTTGAAAGTTTGATTCCAGGAGCAGGGCACGGAACCGGTATCTTATAGCTTCCTCTATCTGGATTTGTTTCAGGCCAGATAGGCATTACAGGTTCTTGACCTAAGTATGCAGTTGCTGCTTTATATGCAACTTGCTGAACATTGGCAACGGAAGGAATACCTAAGGAATCTCTTTTTGAGTTAACATAATCCGGATAGCCAAAATCAGTAAGATAGTGTTCTGTCATTGTTTCACCATCAATTACAACTTTTTTATCTGAGGAAGGATTCTGAAACCATTGCGTTGTTGACTGTCCGCCTTGAATCCACTTGCCTGCCTGCGCACCGTATCCGCAAACTTCTGCATATGCATATCTAAGTGTATCCCCGATATGTACTGTATAAGGTCCGGTAGTAAATAACTTAGCACAAGCTTGTGATGTTTGACCTTTGTTAAAATTTGCACGACCAACCCATCTCGTATTGTCATAAAGTGGGTTAACTGCTCCCGGAGCAGCATCGTTCGCCCCGATTGTACCACTCCATCTACCATCATATGGATTCAAATGCGCCCCTCCTATAATTTTGGAAGAACTTACTACGCCGGTTGTAATTTTATTGTTATAAGGCTGCTTGATATTACCATTTGCATCAATCTCATTTGCTCTTGCTGTTGCAGAAACTAAAAGTTTTGCATAATCAGACTCATTTCGGGAAGTGTCAACTGGGTCAACTATGGCGAGGTGTCTTAAAGGATAATAGAGCATTGCGTATCCGGGTGCTTGAGGACTACAAAGTCCGCCCCCATTTTCACCTGTCTGCGAAAATCTTCTAAAGAGTGTTTTGTCCGGCTCAGGTTTACCTGCTGCAAAAACATTTGTTCCGGTTTTATTATCCATGTTATATGCCAACCAATAATCCGGATCCCAAAAAGTATTCTGGTCACCATCATACATACCGCCTGTATATTTCCATGTCTGGTAATTTCTTTGATAGCCGTACATTGAAGGTCCAAAACCATAATTAAAGCATACCATAAAATCTCTTAGCTGTGCTGTCTGCTCAATAGTTTCCGGTTTACCATCAGTATCACCATTATAAACAAATTCATATTCATAGATAATCATATCATC
>CAIWTC010000495.1 GCA_903915485.1 uncultured Ignavibacteriales bacterium
TAACCCTCTTCCCAACTGTTGAATAAAGATTATAGCAGAATCAGTAGGCCGAATCATTAAAATCTGATTAATCCGTGGAATGTCCACCCCCTCATTAAAAATATCAACTGTGAATATATAATCCAGCTTATTTTGTAAATCGTCGGATTCCAATTTTTCAATAGCATCAACTCTCTCCAGTTCTGCATTCTCACCTGAAAGAGCAACCGTTCTATATCCTTTTTGATTAAACATTTTCGACAATTCCTTAGCCTCTTCATTCCTTGAACAAAAAACTAATCCTCTGGTAATCCCATTGTCACATCCGTAGAAATCGGCACTATTAATTATCCTATCAACTCTTTCTTTTGCCGTTAAAAATTTGAAATCTCTGGAATTCTCTATCACAGTATCATCCACGATTAAATCGGTTACACCATAATAATGGAATTGACAGAGCATGTCCTCCTCCATCGCCCTGTTCAATCTGATTTCATAAGCAATATTGTGATCGAAGAGACTAAAAATATCATTACCATCTGTTCTTTCGGGAGTGGCGGTCATACCCAATAAAAAGCGAGGTTCAAAATAATCGACTAACCGTTGATATGAGTCTGCACCTGCACGGTGCGTTTCATCAATAATAATGTAATCGAAATGATCTTTTTCAAATTGGTCTAAGTGGGCTTGTTTAGAAATGGTTTGCACTGTGCAGAAAATAAAATCATTTTCTAATTCCCGAATATTCCCCGAATACAAACCCATTGTTTTTGCATCTCCAAAAATCTTCTTAAAAGATTCCATTGATTTTTTGGCAATGTTTAAACGATGAACCACAAATAATAACCTTTGAGGTTTAAATACCTTGGCATCAAAAGCAGATAAATATGTTTTTCCTGTCCCTGTGGCAGAAATTAACAAGGCTTTATTCTTTTGATCTGCCCTTAGTGTTACCAAATTTTTTAATGCTTCAACCTGCATTGAATTAGGGCTAATTTGAGAATCGCCGTCCTCTGATTCAGCGCTTTTAGCTAGCTGATAGAAAAGCAATTGCTTCTTATAAATTATCTCATATTTTGATATGAAATCTGTTGTTACTGCTATCGCTTGAGCAAAATCAGATTCAAATTCTCCAAGTATTTTTTCTACTATAGAACTTGATTTGAGACCACTAACTTTCAGATTCCATTCTTTATTAGTGGATAAGGCTTTAGCTGTAAGATTGCTGCTACCTATAATTAAATTATAATAATCAGATGTTTTAAAAATGTATCCTTTGGAATGAGAATTTTCTTTTACAGAAATCTTCAGTTCAATATTTTTTAATTTTGATAGCTTTCGGAGAGCTTCAGGCTGTGTAAAGTTGAGGTATTGCGAGACCAATATTTTTCCCATTATCCCTTTTACTTCCAGCATCTTTAAACTATTAATCAAAGTTGCAACTCCACTGGTAGTTACAAAAGCTACCGAAATGAAAAAGGCATCACAATTACTCAATTCTTCAATAATTGAAGTTAATACCTTTTTCGGCGGTCTTTTTTGATTAACCAATAATTCTGGCTGATATAAAACTTCTGAAATAGAAGTCTTATCAATAAAACCAGTTCGTAAACTTTTCGAAAATTCTTCAATTAGTGAATTACCCATTATGGACTAATTTATTTACTATTGGGATATCAGCAGCAGCCCAATCTAAATGGTTTAACATTTCACAAGTTAACCATTTTAGAGAAATATGTTCAAGAAGCGTAACTTCTTTATAAGCTACTTCGCAAATATAACTGTGCATCGTTAACTCAAAATCAGGATAGGAGTGAACCACAGTCATGAAAAAATCACCAA
>CAIWTC010000496.1 GCA_903915485.1 uncultured Ignavibacteriales bacterium
AGTTTGATTTATGTTGTCAGAGAACTTGTTGAAGAAATGTTTGGAGAAAAAAAGGCGGAAGTACCTTTTTTCAGACAGCCTTGTTCCGGACCGGTTTCAAACTCTTTCAAAGCTGATGAAGGTCATTATGGGATAGACTATTTTACGGCTGTTGGAACTCCTGTTTATGCCTCGGGTGGCGGCTATGTTATTTTTTCTGACTATACTGTTAATGACGGCAACATGATAATACTCGGACATCAGGGCGGTTATGTAACTATTTATAAACATTGTCAAAGATTGTTAAAGAGTATGCATCAGCGCGTGGTGCAGGGTGAGCAGATAGCAATGACAGGGGAAACAGGCAGACTTGCAAATGGTCCGCATCTACATTTTGAAATTTGGTTAAACGGAGTACCGCTTGATCCTCAAAAAATTATCACTGAAATATAAAGGAAACAACAAATGCTAAAGAAAAACAAAAGTCAATTTTTGGACGATTTTAGTATCGTGAGTGAAGGTATGAAAATATCAGGTTCAATAGTTACGCACGGCAATTTGCGTGTTGACGGTCAGATTATGGGTGATGTTGTTGCGGTAGGAAATATAACTATCGGCGAGAAGGGCCTTATTGAAGGAAACCTGAAAGCAAAAACTATGACTATAGGCGGAAAGGTTCTTGGCGCCGCGGAAGTTCAGGATAAACTTATTCTTGAAAAAGATGCAATTTTGACAGGTGATATAATTTCAAAAATACTAGTGATTGAAGAAGGTGCAAATTTCAGCGGTCGCTGCGAAATGAAACTTCCGGACATAATATCTTCTGCCGAAAGTGCTGAAGACGCAGGAGTGAGAATCTAAGTGGCTCAGAAACCGAAAAAAGATACGGAACAGTCATTCAGGGAAATCTATAAAGAGGTTTCTCCGTTCCTGGGCTTGGGAATTCAGCTTGCAGTGACCATGTTTTTAATGGTTCTGCTTGGAAATTGGTTGGATGAAAAGTATCATCTTCAGCCGCTTTTCCTTAGTTTATGCTCCGTTTTTGGCGTTATTGCAGGGATGTATCATCTTTTGAAAATTGTCAAGGATTTGGAAAGCAAAAAATAGCGATGAATTACAAGAAATTTATTAATGGTGTCAGTTATGGGCTTTTAGGGTTGCTAATTATCCTGATTCTACTATATAACTTCAAAATCCTGGCAAAAGATGAATTAGTTGCAATTATTGCTTCAAAGCTTATAATGACTGCAAACTTCCTAATTGGGATGAATTTATCGGTAAAAGGACTGAAAAAACCTCATGAAATGTTCATGATTTACCTATTCGGGGGCATGACAGTGAGAATATTTCTCTCAGCAGTTTTACTATTATTATGTATGTATCTCTTGAAATTTAACTTTAATTATCTTATATTTTCATTCTTTATATTTTATATTATATTCTTAACACTCGAAATCTGGTTTTTAATAAAGAACGAAGTAAAAATTTTTAATAAATGACAAGCACTACAGTCAAAACAGTCAGCGATAGCGTAACAAACATTGCAGAGCAAGGCTCTTCAATTATCAGGGATACACTTGCAGCAGCAGCCTCAGTTGTAGATTCAGTTAAGCATGCCCCGAAAGAAGGGGACTGGATAATTGAGCATATTACTGACGGAAAAGTGCTTGAATTTCCACCTTTTGGACATATCAATCTTCCGTCTTTACATCTTTATGGACTCGATATTTCAATAACTAAGCATTTAGTGTTTATGTGGCTTGTTGCAATAACGCTCATAGTTACACTAAGTTATGTTGCAAGACAGTATAAGAAATCACTAGTCCCCAGAGGCGTTTCAAATGCATTGGAGTTGTTTGTAGTATTTGTACGCGATGATATAGCAAAGTCAACAATCGGCAAGGGATACGAAAAGTTTCTGCCGTTTTTGCTAACCTCATTTTTCTTTATACTTTTTGCAAATTTTATCGGGTTGATACCGTATACATCAACAGTAACCAGCAATATCACAGTCACCGCAGTATTAGCGGTTTTTTCATTTTTTATGACACAGATTGGCGGCATCCAAAAGAATGGAGTGCTGGGATACTTCAAAGGTTTGGTTCCACACGGAATACCGGTGGTGTTTTTGCCGGTGATAGCTGTTGTTGAGTTCATCGGACTTTTCACGAAACCTTTCGCATTGGCGATTCGTCTTTTTGCAAACATGACCGCAGGTCATATTGTTATATACGCATTAATAAGTTTAATATTTGTAAATAAATCTTTCGGTATGGCTGGATTGTCAATTCCGATGGCTTTGTTTGTATACTTACTTGAAATTTTAGTTGCTTTACTACAAGCATATATTTTTACGATGCTCACGTCATTATTCATTGGTATGGCTGTTCATCAGGATCATTAGTTACGAATTAATTCACATTACATAATAAACTCAAAACGGAGAAAATTTATGAACTTAGCTCATTTAGCAGCAGGTATCGGAGCAGGATTAACAATCATCGGCGGTGCATTAGGTATCGGTAAGTTAGCAGCATCAGCAATGGAAGCAAGCGGTCGTCAGCCGGAAGCAGCAGGCGCAATTCGTATTTCCATGATTATTGCAGCAGCGCTTATTGAAGGTATTTCACTTTTCGCACTTGTTATTTGTTTTACATTAGCAGGTAAATAATTAAGTTTTGATGTAACGCTTCCCGTCTGCTATGGAAATAGACAGCCGGGAAATTTCAAGAAATTGAAACATCAGATTTAATTAAGGTAATAATACCAATTGAACCGTTCAGTAATTATTAATTAGGAATACCGAATGATCGCATACATATTTGCGTTTGCCAGTCGTTTCGCAGAAACTGCTTCGCATGAAACTGCGGCTCAAGAGGGCGGCGGAGGTTTACTATCTCCTAACCCCGGTCTTGCTTTTTGGACAGTACTTACTTTTATTCTGCTTTTAGTCATTCTAAAAAAAGTAGCTTGGAAACCAATCCTTGCTGCGTTAGAAGAGAGAGAAACAAAAATTGCAGAGTCTCTTGACCTTGCCGACAAAGCAAGAAAAGAGGCTTCAGATAATTTAGCAGAGAATAAAAAAATTATTGCCCTTGCTCAGGACGAAGCCCGTAAGATAATCGATGAAAGCAGACAGTTTGCTGCAGAACTGAAAGAAAAACTTGTTGAAGACAGCAGGAAACAGGCTGCAAAAGTATTGGAAGAAGCTAGTCTCGAAATCGAAAGAAAAAGAGAAGAGATGACTTCCGAACTAAAAAACTTCACTGTAAATCTTTCCGTTGAAATTGCTGAAAAGATTTTGAAAAAGAATCTTGATACAACTGCGCAGAAAGAATTAGCATCAGAATATTTAAAAGAAATTTCGAGCGGTAATCAATGAGATTTCCAAAAGTAGCAATTGTTTACGCAAATTCTTTATATGATTTTGCAGTTGAAAAAAATGCTATTACAGAAGTAATCAGTGAGATTGAGCAAATACTCAAGGCCTCTGCAGGTGCACCTGAGCTCAAGCGTTTAATTGAAAGCCCGATAGTGAAGCCTTCAATAAAGCAGAGTATATTTTCTGAAGCTTTTGGAAATTCCTGTACAGCAGAGTTAAATACTTTTATTAATCTGCTGTTTGCAAGAAATAGAATGGATATTCTTTTCAGGGTTTTTGAAGCATTCGTTTTTCTGAAAGATGAAAGACAAGGTATAAAACGAGCTGAAATTATTTCAGCCGTAAAATTATCAAGCGAACAGGAATCAGAGATTAAAGAATATCTCGAGAGAGAATATAAAAATAAAATTATATTATCAGAGAAGCAGGATACGAGTCTAATCGGCGGCTTTGTTGTTAAAGTTGATGATAGAGTTATAGATGCCTCTGTCGCAAATCAGCTTTCGCATATAAGAAAAAAATTAACCATCGCAGATTTTTCTGTAAACTGATATAAAATAAGGAAATTAAAAATGTTTGAAATCAGACCTGATGAAATAAGTGCAATAATAAGAAAACAATTATCCGGCTATCAGAATGAAGCGGATATTTATGAAGTCGGCACAGTATTACAGGTAGGTGATGGAATTGCCCGAGTATACGGTCTTTCCAAAGTAATGTCCAGCGAATTAGTCGAGTTCCCAAACGATGTATTCGGGATGGCGCTTAACCTTGAAGAAGACAGTGTTGGATGCGTTTTGTTCGGCGAGACAAGTCTTGTTAAGGAAGGCGATGTAGTTAAGAGAACAGGAAAAGTTGCATCGATGCCTGTTGGTGATGCAATGCTTGGCAGAGTTATTACTCCGCTTGGAATTCCTCTTGACGGCAAAGGCCCTATCAATACCACTGAGACACTTCCTATTGAACGCAAAGCACTTGGAGTTATTCAGAGACAACCTGTTAAAGAGCCGCTTCAGACTGGTATAGTAGCAGTTGATGCAATGATTCCTATCGGCAGAGGTCAGCGCGAACTTATCATCGGCGATCGTCAAACAGGAAAAACAGCAGTTGCAATTGATGCAATTGTTAATCAGAAATTTACACATACAGAAGAAGCAAAAAGACTTGGAGTCAATCCGGTTTTTTGTATTTATGTAGCAATTGGACAGAAGAGTTCAACAGTTGCTCAGGTAGTTGCAAAGTTGCATGAGAATGGTGCTATGGCTTATACAACAGTTATTACTGCGTCTGCTTCTGACCCTGCACCACTTCAGTTTATTGCACCATATTCAGGTGCTACACTTGGTGAGTTTTTCCGTGATAATGGTAAGCACTCATTAGTTATCTATGATGATTTATCAAAACAAGCAGCAGCGTACCGCGAGTTGTCATTACTTTTAAGACGCCCTCCTGGTCGTGAAGCATATCCCGGAGATGTGTTTTATCTCCACTCAAGATTACTTGAGCGCGCTTCGAAGTTGAGCGATGAACTAGGCGGCGGTTCTATGACTGCTTTACCTATTATTGAAACTCAGCAGGGTGATGTGTCCGCATACATTCCTACAAATGTTATTTCTATTACTGACGGACAGATTTATCTTGAGTCAAATTTATTTAACGCAGGTGTTCGTCCGGCTATCAATGTGGGTATATCTGTTTCCCGTGTAGGTGGAAACGCGCAAATTAAAGCAATGAAAAAAGTTGCCGGTAGTTTGAAGTTGGATTTAGCACAGTACAGAGAATTAGAATCATTTGCAAAATTTGGTTCAGACCTAGATGCTTCAACTCAAAGAACTCTTGCCCGTGGCGCAAGGTTGGTTGAGTTATTAAAGCAGGGACAGTTTGCTTCTATTCCTGTTGAAAAAGAAGTTGTTACAGTTTACTTGGGAACAAGCGGTCTGCTTGATACACTTCCTGTCTCTGACGTTAAAAAATATGAAAAAGAATTTCATGAATTTGCTGAGCAGAAGTATGCTGATATCTATAAAAATATCCGCGAGTCAAAACAACTCTCAGATGAAACAGCAAATATGATAAATACTGCTGCAAAAGAGTACATGACAATTTTCCAAAAAGTTTAATCAGGTAACTTATGGCAACACTGCGCGATATACGAAATAGAATAAAAGGAGTTCAGAGCACTCAAAAGATTACAAAGGCAATGAAAATGGTTGCCGCTGCTAAGCTACGCCGTGCTCAGGATAATATTATCAGCGCCAGACCTTATGCTGCCAAGATAAAAGAATTATTTGGTAATTTAATAACTGAAGACCAAAAAACTTCAAACCCATATTTTATCGAATCAAAAGAAGAGAAGGCTCTTGTCCTTGTTATTACTGCTGACAGAGGTCTCTGTGGTGCATTTAATACTAACATTATTAAAGAAGCATGCCGTATTATTGATGAGAAGATTAAGCCATCAGGAGCATCCGCTTCTGTTTACTGTGTCGGGAAAAAAGGATACGAATATTTTAAGAAGAGAGGCTACGATATAGCAGGATTTAAAGTCGGCCTCTTTCAGAAGTTGAAATTTGATACAGCAAAAACTGTTTCAAATGAAATTATTCAGATGTTCCTTAGTGGTAAGTATGATTCTGTTCATGTAGTATTCAATGAAT